>NZ_JBHXLV010000145.1:0-16705 GCF_042721685.1 Streptomyces sp. NPDC058459
GTGCCGAAGCGCTTGGTTCAGTTCGTCCGAGCGCCTGCGGCCAGCCCCTCGGAAACAATTCTCATGATGCGCGCCTGATGATTCGCCAAAAAGAAGTGACCCCCAGGGAAACAGTGAATTTCAAAATCACCGGTGGTGTGCTTTTCCCAGGACTCCGCCTCTTCGCGGGTCGTTCGCGGATCCGCTTCTCCGGTCAGCACTGTGATGGGCGTGCGCACGACGTCCTCCGGCGTGGCACGATAGTTCTCGATCGCGGTGTAATCGGTGCGAATTGCGGGCAGCACCATGCGGAGGATTTCCTCGTCCCCGAGAATCCTCGAATCCGTCCCGCTGAGTTCACGCATCTCCGCAACGACGCCGTCGTCGTCGCGCAGGTGCACCGCCTCGTGGCGGTGGCTGGACGGCGCGCGGCGTCCGGAGGCGAAGATCCGCACGGGCGCCACACCGTGGTCGCGTTCCAGTCTCCGCGTCACCTCGAAGGCGAGGACCGCGCCCATGCTGTGCCCGAAGAAGGCCAGCGGCAGGTCGGCCCAGGGCAGGAGTTCCCTGGTCAACTCGTCGGCGTAGAGAGACATATCAGTAATGCCGGGCTCATCCCTGCGGTCCTGGCGACCGGGGTACTGCACCGAGAGGACATCCAACCCCGGAGCGAGCGCCTGCGACATCGGGAAGTAAAAGGAGGCCGAGCCACCGGCGTGCGGCAGGCAGACCAGTCGGACCCGGCTTCCCTCCGACGGATGGTAGCGGCGGATCCAGCGACTGGAGGCCATGTTTTCTGCCAACTGACTGAAACTTTCCGCTCATCGTCCGGACGCGGTCGCGCGCTCGATGCCGCGCCGGCACGAACACGCTTCCTTCACAGCGCCATGTCTAGCAGAGGCACCGAGCGGTTCAATACCCCTAATCGGCACCCCTACATGACCGAAACACCCCTGGCCGGAACACGGCCGGCCCGCCGGGGGCCGCGGGGTGGGAAAAGGTGGCGGGTTCAGCGGATAAAAGAGCGTTTGAGGCAGGGAGAACGCCCTCGATGTCCGAATACGTTCCCCGCCGGGTCTGGGCGGTATCGTCCGTTGTGCACCCAGCGGGACCACCGGCCGAAGCGACGGAGCGACGGGGAGCACGGCCGCGAAGCAGGTGGTTCGGGTCGCGTTCTGGCGGGCGGGACGGCGCCATGTCGCGATCCGGCCGGCATTCCGCGGACCCCCGGATATCCCGGTTTCCGGACTTCCGGGTTTCGGCACTTCCGGGTTTCCGCCGGCGGCGACGCCGGTGGCATCGGCCATGGCCAGGCGCAGGCCCTGGTAGGTGACCAGCAGCAGCGCGTAGACCTCCTGGTCGATGCCGTCCGGGGTGCGGGCACGCAGGACACGGCCGCCCCAGGACGGTGGACTTGATCTCCAGGTAGGCGGTCTCGATCTCCCATCGCTGGTGATACAAGGTGATCAGTTCGGCGGCAGGGTGGGTGTGGCGGTCGGTCAGGGTGGTGACGAGCCGTTAGAGGCCGGTGCGGCGGCCTGTGGCCGTGGTGATGGCGATCTCGCAGTCGATGACCCGCACCGGGACGGCGCCGATCGCCGACAGCCAGGAACCGTCACCGCAGCGACCCAGTACGGGCAGCCGGCGGCCGCTCCTCGCCCGGACCAGCACAGGCGCACCGGTCCTGGCCATAGCGGTCACCAGCGTCCGGGCGGCGTTCGAAGGTGCAGCGGGCCACCGTGACCTCCTGGCGGTCGAGGTGCCGCCAGATCTTTCGGGCGCCGTAGACGCGGTAGTTGGTCTCGTAAGCCTGACGGATCAGGGTCTTCAGCTCGGCGTCGCGGAGGGTGCGGGCCGCAGGGGCGGCCTGGCGTTCGTGGTGGGCGTAGTAGATGGAGGGGGCGATCTTGCGGTCGTGGCCGGTCAGGCCCGGCAGATCGGCTCGACGCCGCTGAAGCGGTCCTTGTGCTCGTCGATGAACGCTACGCCGCTTCAGCTCGGCCGACTCCTCACTCGTGGTGCCCGGGGCGGGCGCCGGCGTCAATCTGGTCCTGCCGCACCCATTCGCGCAGCGTCTCGGTC
This sequence comes from Streptomyces sp. NPDC058459, assembly GCF_042721685.1. NCBI lineage: Bacteria > Bacillati > Actinomycetota > Actinomycetes > Kitasatosporales > Streptomycetaceae > Streptomyces > Streptomyces sp. NPDC058459. The sequence continues at coordinate 2,062 of NZ_JBHXLV010000145.1, forward strand.
GTGCCGATGCCCAGCTTCTGGGCGACCGCCTCCACGCGGCCCACTCGGTGCCGTACTACGGACGCACCTCGGCGACCATCCGCACCGCACGACGGCGCAGCTCAAGCGGTACTGGGAAGGGCGTGCCATGACTCGATGTCCATGGTCCACACGAGCGGCGGGTAGTCGGCGGATGAGTCCTCACAACTCGCGCAGCCTCGTCGTAGATGTCGCTGGTCCACACCCTCAGCAGGTCCGCGGCCGCACGCTGGCAGTGCCGGTCGTTGTCGCTCATACCCCTGACCGTAGGCAAAGGGACCCCAGCTCCGGACGGTGTGATCGGCTTCGGCCACGATGTACTCGTTGTTGACCGCGGACCGCTCCGCTACGGAACCGGTGAAAGGCGGCCGGTCTCCTCCCGCCGACTCCTACAGCAGCAGCCGGTTGGTCCGCTCGGACAACCCGGGCGAGTGATCCGGGCCCGCGCCCGGTGGGTTGTGCGTGTGGCCCGGCGGGTGGAGCGCGGGGCCACACGATTCCGGTCCCTGATCGCTGACCCGGGACCGGGACCTCCGGGGTGTGATGCCCCCCACGGGAATGAGACCGGCACCACCTCTTGAGTCTGGCGGTCGGCGGGTACGAGCAGGGGCTTTTTGGGTAAGGAGGGGGCTTTCGTCAGCCCTGTCCCTTCGGCACGAGGTGCGGGCGGGCTGGTGGACTCTGGGGAGATCCTGGTTGCCGGCTGCGGCCCCAGCCCTGGGCATGCATGGTCTCGGTTTCCCAGTCCTCGAAGAGCCTGGACAGCGCCTTAGGGTCGCGGACGGCGGCTCATGCCGTGATAGGGCCTACCTACACCACTGGCTCGGGCCGATCCTACCCGGCATCGCCATGCAGGGCCCTGGCTAGCGCCTCCGCGGCCGGAACGACTGAACCAGACAACTGGGCTGTGCCGACCCGCCAGTGTGGAAGGCTGGGCCTTACGGACCGGATGGTGCCGACGAAGAAGCGTTCCGCGAGGCTTCTCGGCACGATAGTGACACCCAGGCCGGCACGAACCAGCTCTGCGGCCGCGTTGATGTCTGTGAGTTCACAGGTGCGTACGCGCGTTACGCCAGCTGCGGCGAAGGCATGATCGACGGTTGCACGCAGCGCCCATGCAGTGCTTAAGTCGATGTAGGGCACGTCGGCGATCTCCTGCAGGGTGATCGTCGAGTTCGGCAAATCCGTGTTGTGCGCCGCGACCAGGACCAGCGGTTCGTTGCTTATCTCCCGATAACGAATTCCTGGTACCGGCCTGTCGGGGAGCGCGGTGACGGCGATGTCCACATGGAACTCACGCAGCTCCCGGACGAGGTCGGAGGCCGCTGTCTGGCGGAGGTACATCTGAACTCCTGGATGCTCCGCGCGTATTTTGAGAAGCGCCTTGTCCAGGCCTCCCCACGCGCCGTGCATGACGCCGATGGACAGTTCGCCGCTGAGCACGCCCTGCGCCGCGCTCACAGCTTCCGGGATGCGGCGCAGAGCCCGTAGCGCTTCTCGGGCTGCTGCGACGAAGGCGTCGCCCTCCCGGGTAAGCACCGCGCCGCGAGCTCGCCGCTGGAACAGTTCGACGCCCATTTGGTGTTCGGTCGAGCGGATACTCCGCCGAAACCGCCGATTGGACGACGTGCAGCGTACGAGCGGCGGCGCTGAAGCTGCCCTCCGAAGCAACCGCCAGGACAATCTCGAGCTGTCTGGGATCCATGAAGCCATCATCCATGGTGATGGCTGGCATCTCAAACCATCGCCCCGATTTACGTGACAATGGCAGTGCGCCTGGGTTTGGATATATGGACTGGCTCGCGTTCGCCGGCAACCCCGTGTATTCGTGATCGAGATGACGGGCCAGCAGTACCCCGATCTGGTCAGCGACCGGCTTACGAAAGGAATGAGAGATGACCGTGGTGGAGAAGTTCCTCGATGGCTACCGTGCTGCCTGGGCAAATCGCGACCCTGCAGCTATCGAAATGCTTTTCACGGAAGACGGCCAGTATCGAGAGAAGCCGTACGCACCGGCGTTCCAGGGCAGGAGCGGCATTCGTGATTACTGGTCGAAGGTGACCTCGACTCAGTCGGACATCTCCGTCCGGTACGGCACCCCCATTGTGGTCGGCAACCGCGCGGCCGTTGAGTGGTGGGTCAACCTGACCAACAGCGGGTCCGCTGTCACCCTCGCTGGATCGTTCCTTCTCCGTTTTGCGGACGACGGCCTTTGCGAGGAACTCGTCGAGTACTGGCACTTCGACGAGGGAACTCTGGCTCCGCCCACCGGATGGGGGGAGTAGCCGAAGTCATGGCTCGCTTCGTGCGCTTGGCGATCTGTCCGTCGGGCCGCGGGATCACCGCCTGGATCCCGCAGCCCGACGAAGGTGGGTCCCGATCGGCCGATCCGGCGGCCGACCACCGGCCTTCGACCGCGAGCTGACGCACCAGGCCGCCGTCGGCCAGGGCCTTCATCCCGAGCTGGCCCGCCGGCCGCCCACCTGGTCAACCACCGGCTGCTCGCCTCCGGCGCACAGGTCACCATCAGCCAGGGCCACTACATCGACCGCCCCTGCACCCTTTACGCCACCGCCCGGTACGAAGGCGGCCGGGTCCACGCGGTCCGCGTCGGCGGCGATGCCTGTCGGGTCGGCTCGGGCCGGATCATCGCACCACCCCTCTGAGGCCACCCAGCAGCCGACAGAACCGGCCCCGGTCCGGGTGAGGTCGCCGGTGGCGAACTGGTCGCCGACGAGCCCGCGGAGCCGGGCCAGGGTCTCGGCGTAGGTGGTGCGGGTGCCGGGGTCGTCATGGAAGCGGTCGAGGAACTGGTCCACGGCGACCGCGAGCGGGACCGTGCTTGCGGTGCGCGGGAGAGGGGTCACGGACACGGTGCGGGCACCTCCGACCGACGTGACACAGAACGTTGCCGAGTCGCCGCCACCGCTGGAGTCGCAAGTGTTGGGCGGTCAGTACGACGACAGGGGACAACCCTCCGGCCGGGCCCCGGGTAACGGGAGTCGTGGGTCAGTCTCAGCTCCGGACCGGAGCCACGGCCTTCGCCGCCGCACCGGTCCGGAAGAGTGAGACCGCGCTCCGCCGCTAGGCCGTCACGTATCCGTGGCCGCAGTCGGTGTCGGTGCCACCGGCCCCGTTGCGTCGGCACACTTCGATCATGAGGCGGTCTCCGGAGGAGTACCCGCCCGACGCCGTCGCCGTGCCGGGAACACCGTTGTCGCCGTTGGCATCCTGGCCGGACACCACCTCGGCATAGCCCAAGTCCGTGTTCCAGACCGTCGCCACCACCCTTCGGCTGTCCGACTTGGTGTCGTTGACGGTCAGCCGTCCCGTCGAGGTGTTGAAGGTCGCGTTCCCGTAGGAGCTGGGGCTGGTCCTCCCGGTGCCAGTGGCAGCCTGCGCGGATCCCTGTGCCATCATGCCGACGGCGAGCGCAAGTCCGCCGACCGCCAGCGCCGACCGCTTGACATTCAGTGCCATTCCTACTCCCGTGAGTCGTCGTGGTCCCCGTGGCGATGACCAGGGGGAGAGCCGGAGGCCGGATGACCTCTGCTCGGAACGATTCTGGGCGGCCTGTCCTGAACGAATCTTGCAAGACCTTGAATCGACCGGGGGAAGCGGTTTCCCGCTGGCCAGGATTCCGGCAGGAGGGGGGCATGGCGGTGCGCTTCTGCTTGCTCGGCAGCGTCGAGGCGACCGTCGACGGAGAACCGGTGGATCTCGGGCCTGTTCGGCAGCGGTCCGTCCTGGCCGCGCTGCTCGCGGACGCGAACCGGAGTGGGTCGGCCGACCAGCTGATCGAACGGGTGTGGGGGAACGCGCTCCGCAACCGGCTCTTGGGACGCTCTACAGCTACATCTCCCGCCTGCGCCGCGCTCTGGCCAACGCGGGTGACGCCGTGCGTCTGTCGCGGCAGACGCGGCAGACGCGGCAGACGCGGCAGACGCGGCAGACGCGGCAGTCCGGAGCATACGTCCTCGCTGTCGAGGAAACAGTCGTCGACCTTCTTCTCTTCCGGTCCGGGCAGCAGTTCGGTGTGCCTGCCGAGCCGTGATTGCACATCGGTCAGATCCCATTCGGCGGTGCGTTTCTCCCGGTGCGAGGACTCACGACGCCGGTTACTCGCACGTGCGCGGCGTGAGGGCGTGGTGAACCACGGCGTGTCCACGGCCGCGAAGTGGACGAGCCGCAGACGCCCTGGCCCGCTACCGGCCCGGCGCTGCGGCGTGTGCACGAGCAGATCCTCACGAAGGCGAAGCTCGGGCTGCCCGGCTCGCATTCAGTCGCGCCAGCACGTGCGGAGGATTGTGCTCAGCAGTTGGCCTTGTCCAGCCACTCAGTGACGACGTTGGCAGCCTGTCGGCTCAGCTCGGGGCCGACTGCGGCTGCGTCACGCCGCAGGGTGCGCGGATCGATGTCCGCGGCGATGAGAGCCTCGGCGTGGCCCATGAGCCAGTGTTCGATGTCACGGTGATCGGTTTCCAGGTGGAATTGGAGTCCGAGGACATGGGCTCCGACGGCGAACGCCTGGTGCAGGTATCGCGCGGTGGACGCGAGGTGGCGGGCGCCGGCGGGCAATTCGAAACAGTCGTTGTGCCAGTGCAGGACGGGAACATCGGCGAGGTGACGCAGGGCCGAAGTCATGCCTTCGGGCGTGAGGGCAAGGGGGGCGTACCCGATCTCTGTGGCCGGGCCGGGAGCGACTGCGGCCCCGAGCGCGCGGGCGAGGAGCTGGGCACCGAGACAGATTCCAATCGTTGGTCTCCGCGTGGTGAGCCGTGCTCGCAGTGCGGTCAGCTCTTCGTGCAGGACCGGGTAGCGGTCGGTGTCGTTGGCACCGACCGGGCCTCCGAGCACGACGAGCAGATCGGCGTCGGTGACCGCGTCGGAATCGATGCCTTCAGCGGCCACGTCGAGATAGCGCACGTCGTAGCCTCGATCGCGCAGCAACGGATGGAGCAGCCCGAGGTCCTCGAAGCCGAGATGACGGATGGCCAGGGCGATGGGAGGCATGCGGGTGGCCTTTCAGGTGCGCAGGTATGAGGCGCCGTTGAGGTCGACGATGGTGCCCGATGTCCAGGCTGCGGCCGGCGACGCGAGGAAGCACACAGTGGCGGCAATTTCCTCGGGGGTGCCGACCCGGCCGAACGGGCTCTGGCTGCGGAGCAGATCCCCGTCCGGGCCGGTGAGTTTGGTGGACTGGCGTTCGGTGGCGACGAATCCCGGGGCCACCGACGTGACGGCGATGCCGTGTGGCGCCAGCGCGACAGCCATCGACTGACCGAAGGCGTGCAGCGCGGCCTTGCTCGCTCCGTAGGCGGGAAACTCGGGTTCGCCGCGGAACGCGCCGCGTGATCCGACGTTCACGATGCTCCCGCCGGCACCGCGGTCGATGAGGTGCCGGGCCACCGCCCAGGTCACATCGGCCGTGCCCAGCACGTTGACGTCCAGCATGCGTCGCCAGATCTGCTGCCAGGTGTGCAGTGGGACATCGGCGACCGGGTGGTGTGTGCTGGCCGCCGGTGCCACGGCGGCGTTGTTGACCAGGACGTCGATGCCACCGAGCGCCGTCACGGCCTCCGCCACGATCCGTTCGCCGGTACCAGGATCGCCGAGATCGCCTTCGATCAGCGTGTGCCCGGTACCCGGCAGCTGCCGCAGCGTTTCTTCGGCGTCTGTACGTCGGCTGGCGTACTGCACCGCTACTCGGTCCCCGCCTGCGGCAAACGCCATTGCGACGGCCCGGCCGATGCCCCGGGAGGCGCCGGTCACCAGGACGCCCCTCATCGCGCGAACACCATCGACTCATCGCGGAATGCCTTGAACTCCAGAGCATTGTCGGCGGGGTCGCGGAAGAACATGGTCCATTGCTCCGCCGGTTGGCCGGGGAAGCGGCAGTGTGGCTCGATGTCGAAACGCACACCGGCTGCCCGTAGCCGGTCGGCGGTGGTGTGGAAACGCTCCTCGGTCAGCAGCAGGCCGAAGTGCGGGATGGGTACGGTGTGCTGCTCCACCACGCTGACGCCGGCCGGTGCGGGTGCGGTGGGAACGAGGTGCGTCACCAACTGGTGACCGTGCAGGTCCCAGTCGACCCAGTGGTTGGTGGACCGTCCTTCCGGCAGGTTCAGGACGTCTCCGTAGTAGGTACGGGCGGCGCCGAGGTCGTCGACCGGGATGGCCAGGTGTACAGCGGGACGGGACGACACGGGCGTCCCTCCTCTCGTGAGGGGATGGGCGGGCAACCCTGTCCACCCTCACCGGAGGATGTTCGAATGTCAACATTAGACATTGGCGGGAAACCGGGACTTGCCTGATCGACGCTCGGATGTCAACATTCGAACATGGTTTCCGCTCTGCCGAAAGCCGCCCGTCGCGGGCTCGCCGACGAGGCAGCCGACCTGGTCCGCGAGGCGATCCTCGCCGGCCACTTCCCGCCTGGAGCACCGCTGCGGGAGGTTGAACTGGCAACGCACCTCGGCATCAGCCGCGGCTCGGTCCGTCAGGGCCTCGCCGAGCTGGAACACGAAGGCCTCATCCGCACAGGCTGGCACCGGGCGACCACCGTCATCGAGGTGCGAACCGAGGACGTCGAGGAGGTCTACGCCCTGCGCGCCGCGCTCGACCGCCTCGCCGCGACGACCGCGCGGCGGTCGGCGGGCACCGCGGGCTTCGCGGAACTCGACCGCCTCGTCGACGCGATGGACACTGAATGCCGTGCCACCGCCGACCGCCGTCGTCTGGTGGCACTGGACATCGCGTTCCACGACCAGATCTATGCCGCCGCCGGCAACGGGCGCCTCACTACGGCGTGGCGCGCCATCCGATCTCAGATCCATCTGTTCCAGCTGCGCCGGGTCGAGTCCGGCTATGACCACTACCGTGCCCGGGTCGTGGACGAACATCGGGAACTGGCAGCCCTTTTGCGCGATGGCGACGTACGGACCCTGGCACGAAAGGCCGAGGAACACGTCGACTCCGCTCGCCGCTCGCTACTGGCGGGTCTGCCGAACGCGTCGCCTGCATCATTTTGATCATGCTCGGTGGATTCTCGCGAGTGCCGTGCTCCGGACGCGAGATCCGCCGGGCCACGGACGGCCCGGAGCCGAAGGCGCGCGGCGACGGTGCCGGACGGCCCTGGCCGCACCGGCCAGCCCCGAGGCCGCGCCGGCCGGGGCGAAGGCGCTGCTCGTGCTGTTCCACAGCGGAAAGAACGTATTCCCGTAGGACCGACTCTAGGGAACCGTCCTGGCATCCATGCCCAGTCGACGCAACAGGCCCAGCAGCGTGACCCGCTCACCCTCGTCGAGCGGAGCGAAGGACGCGGTGAGCACCTCGACCGCGACGGCACGCCCCGCCTCCAGCGTCCGCTCGCCGGCCTCGGTGAGATGATGCTCGATCCGGCGGCCACGGCCGGGACGCCGCTCGACCAGGTGCTGGGCGGCGAGACGGCCGGCCAGCGTGCCGAAGGACTGGTCGCCCTGGAAGGTCGCCACCGCCAGCTCGTGCGCGGAGGCACCGGGTGACCGGCCGACGGCCCGCAGCGCGTCCCACTGGGCGAGCGTCGTGCCGACCGCCGCGAGGCGGGTGTCGAGCGCCCGGTGATGCCGGTACTGCGCCTCCTTCACGGCCCGTCCCAGTGCTTCGAGGTCGACCGCACCGCCCTCCTGATCGTCCACGCGCCTCTCCCGTTCACTCGTGCCACCAGTCATGGCGTGATTCTAACGCGCCGAATACGCTTGCGTATATATGCATGCGTAGATACCTTGTGGCGCATGGCCGACACCAAGAGCACCAGGACCCGTACCGTCCGCACCCGCCCCGACCTCCCGCTCACCCTCACCGAGAGCGGCCCCGAGGACGGCCCCCTCGCCCTCGTCCTGCACGGCGGTGGCGGCCCCGCCACCGTGGGAGGCATCGCCGCCCATCTGGCCGCTCGCATGCGGGTGGTGGTGCCCACGCATCCGGGCTGGAACGGCACCGAACGCCCGGACTGGTTCACCGGCATGGACGACCTCGCCCTCGCCTATCTGCACTGGCTCAAGGACGAGGACCACCGCGACGTCCTCGTCGTGGGCTCCTCGCTCGGCGGCTGGACCGCTGCCGAGATGGCCTTCCGCGACGACGGCGACCGCATCACCCGTCTCGCGCTCGTCAACTCCGCGGGGGTGGACGTACCGGGCGAGCCGGTCCGCGACATCTTCGCTCTCGACCCGCGCGAGATCGGCACGTACTCCTTCCACGACCCGGCCCGCTTCGCCGTGAACCCGGCCACCCTCACCGAGGAACAGATCACCACCCAGAAGGCCAACATGGCAACGCTCCGGGCGCTGTCCGGCGACCCGTACATGCACGACCCCAAACTCATGAACCGCCTCGGGCGGATCCGGATACCGGCGCTCGTGCTGTGGGGCGAGAGCGACCGGATCATGACGCCCGCGTACGGGCGGGCGTTCGCGGCGGCGTTCGCCGACGCGCGGTTCGTGTCCGTGCCCGAGGCCGGCCACCTCCCGCACATCGAACAGCCCGCGGCGACGTTCGCCGCCCTCGACGCCTACCTCGACGGAATGGCCGTGGCAACGGGCTGACGGCCCGTCGAGGGCCGCGCGGCGCCCGTGTCACCGGCGTCTCCGACGTCGGCGACCGCGCCCAGCTCCAACCGCCCGTACAGCCACTGCGCGCCGGTCTGCCGCAGCCCGATTTCGTCGTGCCGTAGGCGGCGCGCAGTTCGATCATGTCGCGGCCCCCGGCCGTCAGCACCCGGCGGGCGGGAGCGACGGTGGCGGCGACCGCCACGGGTGTACGGGGCGGGGCGGTGGGACTCGCGGCCGGGGAAGGGCTGGAAACCGTCGCGTCACCTCAATTCCCGGTGGGGAGACATGGGCGGTCGCATGCTCGAAGTGCTCAGGGGGTCATATGGGGTGGAAAGAAGCGTCCGGCGACGCCATGAAGGAACTGGAGGCGATACGAAAGCAACTCGCTTCTCCATGACCCGACGGTGGGGCCGACCGCACTGCACGGTGACGTCTCGCAGAGCCGCCTGAAGATCCTGGAGCAGCTCCAGGCGGGCGTCACCGGACTACGGGAGGAAAACCGGGAGGTACGGGACCGGCAGACGGCGCACCGCCGGACCTCGCGACGCCCGAACCGACACAGCCGGCGAAGCCCACTCGAACCGCCACCAGCCCTTCCGGGTCCGGGTCCCGCTCTCCCTGATCCACACCATCGAGCACACCAACACCCACCAGCCGAGGAGATCAGGACTCACGGAAATGGGACAGCGCCACCTCTCATCCGACAATGCTCCATGACAGCGATGCCCCGTGGATCTCTCGGTGACTTCCACCGTGGCCCGGGTGCTCGCCCTCATCACCAGGGACAGCCCTCGGGCGAAGAACCCGGGGCGCCGCGTCGAAGCGGAGACGCATCACGCGTGCGGGGCGAGCCGGTGTGCGTGGTGACGGTGTAGGACCAGGGCGTGGGCGTCCGCGTCGTGAAACGCCTCGGTGGGGCTACCGACCAGGAGGGTATGGTCGCCGACCTCGATGGACCGTTCGACGGTGCAGGTGAACACGGCGGACGTGTGGGTCAGTACAGGCTGACCGTCACGAACGGTGTACGTGATGTCGTCGAAGCGTCGCAGGGGGTCTCCCGAGGCGAACTGCCGATAGAGCTCCTGCTGCTGCCAGGAGACGACATTGACGGCGAAGCCGCCGGTACGCAGGGTGTGGAGCAGGGTGCGGCTGGTGTTGGCGAGCGACACCAGCAACGAAGGCGGCTGGGTGGACAGCGAGATGACGGAGTTGACGGTACAGCCCAGCGGACCGTCCGGACTCTGCGTCGTGATGATGCTGACGCCGCTGGGGAGATGGGTCATGGCGGCGCAGAAGGTGTCGCGGTCGGCACGCCGCCCGTGCTGAGCGCGGTTCTCGGAGGCCGGCGGCAGGGACGTGGCAGCGGGTGCGGGAAGACCCATGGGATGACTCCTCAGGAAGCGGGTATCAGCGCGGGCGCGACGGACACGGCGTCAACCGCGCGGTGGAGTGCCGGGCTCAGCTTCTCCTCCACGGCCAGCACCCGGGTGTGGAGTTCGTCGCGGCTGGCGGCACCGACGACGACGTGGCCCGGACGCTCGTGGCTGTGCTGCCAAACCGGCAGGTGGTCACCGGGGCGCGCGTGCACCTCCAGTTCCACCACGCCGTCGAGGGCGCGGCACCGGTCCGGATCGTTGTGGTCGGCGAGGACGGCGTCCTCCCAGGGGAAGTAGTGCACGGCAGCATGGGCGAAGCAGGGTCGCGGCTTCCGTTGGGCCGTGCCCGGGAGGATCGAGCGGATGGCCAGCTCGTACTGGTCGAGCCCGGTGACCAGGCGGGTCAGCAGCGGGATGCGGTCGCCGCCGGGTCGAGTGTGCGTCTCGATCACGTGTACCCGGCCGTCCTCGACCTTGACCTCGGTGTGGCTGGCGCCCCGGTCGACCCCGAGGACGTCGAGGCAGCGGCGCACGCATTCTTCGATACTGTCGCGGACGTTCGGGTCGACGGGGGCCGGGGACTCGTGACCGATCTCGATGAAGCGCGGGCGTCCGCTGGTGCGCTTGGCGGTGATACCCAGGATGCGGTGGCCGTCCTCGTCGGACACCGCCTCCACGCTGTACTCGGGACCTCTGACGTAGCGCTCCCAGAGCATGCCGCGAAGCTCTTCGCGCAGCGCCCGGTAGTCGGCAGGTCCGGTGACGTAGCGCAGGCCCCGGCTGCCGGCGCCCCGGACGGGCTTGGCGATGAGGGGGAAGTCGTGCGCGTCCGGCTCGTCCTCACCGACGATGCCGAAAGCGGGGCAGGGGCAGGGGCAGGTGCCCTGCAGTGCCCGGCGCATGACGAGCTTGTCCCGGGTGCGCAGTACGGCGCCCACGGACACCGACGGCAGTCCCAGCGCCTCGGAGAGCAGGGCGGCCGGGAGCAGGCCGAACTCCGTGAAGGAGAGGACCGCGGCGGTGTCGCGCGGCAGCGGCACCTCCAGCAGGGAGGTCGGGTCGTCGCGGTAGGGGGCGCGGTGGACGGCGAGAACACCCGGTCCGGCCTGCGGCAGGGGCTCGTCTGGGTCGACGATCCAGATGAAGGGAATCCCCAGGCGGGCCAGGGTGGCGTGGCCCTCGGCGGGACGGGCGCCGACGAGGGCTACGGGCGGACGGCTCGTCATCGGAGCTCCTTGACCGGTGTCACGGCGGGGGCGTCGTGCAGCAGGGCGGCAAGAGCCGTCCGGTCTGTCTTGCCGTTGCCGTTCAGAGGCAGTTCGGAACGAACGTGGAGGAAGGCGGGGACCATGTAGGCGGGCAGTTGTTCGCGGAGCGCGGCGAGCAGTGTGCCGGGGGCGGGGTCCTCACCGGTGCACACCGCGTGCAGTTCGGTGCCGCCGTGCGCGGTGGGCAGCGCCAGGACCACGGCGTCGTGAACGTCGGGCTGGTCGCGCAGGGCGGACTCGATCTCGCCTAGTTCGACGCGGTAGCCGTCGACCTTCACCTGGTGGTCGAGACGGCCCAGATGGAGGAATCCGTCGGGGCCGGCCGGGCGGACCCGGTCGCCGGTGCGGTACCACATGCGGGCCGGGACCGTGCCCGTAGACCGGACGGCGGAACCGGACGGCCCCGGGGCGGGGTCGGCGGGACGGTCGCCGTCCAAGTCCCAGAAGCGTCCGGCGTTGTCGACGGGGTCCAGATAGCCGGGGAAACGCTGGGGTCCCCGCACGCACAGCTCTCCCTCCTCCGTGGGCAGCCCCGCGGCGTCGAGGACGCGGTGCTCCAGGTGCGGGTAGATATGGCCGATCGGTACTGTTCCGTTGGCCGTCGAAGGCCAGCCGCCCATGTCGGTGTCAAGAGCGAACTCCGAACAGGTGATGGTCAGTTCGGTCGGGCCATAGAAGTTCTCCAGTCGCGAGGCCGGTGCGGCCGCCTGCCACGCCTGGGCCTGCTGGAGGGTGAGCGGCTCCCCTGCGAAGAGGCTGTGCCGCAGTCCCGGCATGGCGCCGTGGCGAAGCGCCCGCATCCGGCGGGCGAAGGAGATCACCGACGGGACGGAGCACCAGTGGGTCAGGTGACGGTCGTTGACAAACCGTACGGGTGCCAGGATCTCGTCCCGGCTCGGGACGACCAGGGTCGCGCCGCCGCCCCACGCGGTGAACATGTCGAACACGGAGACATCGAAAGTGAGATCGAAGGTCTGGGACAGTCGGGAGCCGGGCCCGACCTCGTAGCGGTCGATGACGTGGGCGAGGTACGGGACGACGTTGTCATGGAGTATCGGCACGCCCTTGGGAGCGCCGGTACTGCCGGAGGTGAACAGGATGTAGGCGGGCGCCCCCACTTCTCCGGAGGGAAGCGGGCCACCGGCAGAGTCGCCGGCTACGTCGGCCAGGTCGAGCAGTGGCACGGAAAGCTGGTGTGCTCCCCCGGTCCCGTCGGTCAGTACCAGGTCGAGCCCGGCACGGCGGGCGACGGAGGCGTTGCGGGCGCCGGGCCACGCGGTGTTGAGCGGGACGACTGTGGCGCCGAGTCGCTGGATGGCCAGGTAGCCGGCGTACGTGGCGGGCCGACGGCCGGCCAGCAGACCGACGCGGCGCGGCGGGCCTGGGCAGGCCCGGAGAACGCCGGCCGCGACGCGGGCACTGTACTCGTCGAGCTCGCGGTAGGTCAGGGCCTGCCCGTCGGCCTCCAGGGCGACGCGGTCGGGATGGCGTCCGGCCGATGCTGCGAACCACGCGTGCAGGGTGCCGGGGTGGTCCCCGGTGCGGGCGGTCACCAGGCCGTTCCCGCGCTCATGGCAGTGGGGCCGGCAGCGGCCGCCTCATCGGGGCCGATCGCGGTGATGATGCGGTCGAAGGCGGTGCGTACCAGCGAGGGACGGGGCCGGCCGCGTGCCGCCGACTGGGCCGCGTAGCGCAGTGAGCGGGACAGCTCGCTCCACGCGGCGGCGACCGCCGGTTCGGCGCGGTGCAGGTACTGGTGATGGCGCGCCGCGGCCCAGAGGTCCTCGGCGTAGCCGACCAGTGCTTGCGGGTCGGAAGACAGCAGGTCCCGGAGGAGGGTGAGCGAGGCGACGGTGCCCCGGACCCAGTCGCCGGAGTGCGGATCGAAGCGACCGGCACCGTGCTCCAGCCAGCGGTGGTTCCCCGGGTCCGGGACCCAGGCGGGGCCACCGCCGAGGGCGTACACGTCGCGCTGGTGCGTCACGGTGTCCAGGCCCGGCAGCGGGGCGAGCAGCGCGCGCAGTTCGGCTCCGTCGGCCCAGCCCGAGTACGGTAGTTGCCGGCCTTCGGGCAGCAGAGCGTCGAAGTCGTCCACCACCAGCCAGCGGTCGTCGTCGCGGGCGGTGAGGCGAAGCCAGTGCGGCACGTCGCGAACCAGGTGGGACGGGCTCCACGGCAGGTTGCGGCAGTTGGCGACGGCGAGCACGTCACCCTGGCGGGCGAACTCACCCCGGAGGGCGGACAGGGCGTCGTCCCAGTGGTGTGCGCCGCGGTAGCCGAAGTCGGGCGCCACCCGGTCGTGGTGGCTGAAGGCCAGCGTGCCGTCGAGGCCGTCGAGGCGGACGGAGAGGGTGAAGCCGGTCGCCAGCTTCCGCTCGGCACCGGGATCGGTGAGACGGAAGTGTTCCTTGAGGTTGGTGGTGTAGCAGCTCAGTGCTTCAGCGGACACGGGCATCTCCAAAAGCGCAGCTCACGGGATGGACGCTGAGGTGGCGCAGGGCGATCCAGGTGAGATCGCCGACGGTGCCGGTGCTGGGCCGCACCGGGACGTCGAGGGACCACGGGCGGCCGGCGATACCGGTGCCGTCGGCCTTTACGCAGGCCTCCTGCACGGTCCATACCCAGGCGAATTCCAGGGCGCGGCGGTCGGCCGACAGCGGGGACAGTTCCGCGGCACGTTCGCGCAGGCACCGGCGGACCAGTCCGGGCGACAGATCAGGGCCGGGGGGCAACTGGACGTCCACGCCCACACGCCGGCCCGGAGCCACAGCGGCGGCCATCAGGTCACCGCCCGAGGCGTCGTCCGCTCCGTCGTGAGAGAGGCTGACCCCCAGGCCGGGCAGTCCCTTGAGCACGGGCTGCCCGTGGACGCCGGCGGTCAGCGGGACGTCCTCGGTTCCGGGGCACACCTCGGCGAGCAGGGCACGCAGCAGTCCTCGGGCGGCCAGGGACTGGCGGCGTTGCCACCGCGGCCGGCCGCTCACGTCCGCCAGGTCGGCGGGGTGGGTACTCGGGGTGGCCTCGCGCGCCCAGACGACCCACACATCGGGCGCCACCTCGACGGTGAAGGCACCGGCTTGCCGGGCCGCCGGGCCGGGGCGCGCCGGAGCCGTGGCGGCGGTCACGACGCCACCCCGCGGGGCCGGGACAGCAGGGCCTCCGCGTGGTCGGCGACAGAGGCGAGGACGGTTTCGGTGCTGCCGCCCGCGATGCCGAACAACGCGGCCTCCGCGCGCCGGTGCTGCATGCCCGCCGCGGTGAAGCCGTCCGCACCGCACAGGTGCGCGCAGACATCGAGGACGTGATCGGCCGTCTCCCCGGCTGCCGCCTTCACCAGCGCCGCGGCGGTGTGGTCGTGCTCGGCGGCGACGGCTGGTCCCAGGGCGTCCAC
>NZ_JBHXLV010000146.1:0-16645 GCF_042721685.1 Streptomyces sp. NPDC058459
GGGGGGGGGGGGGGGGCGGGGGGGGGGGGGGGGGGGGGGGGCGGGGGGGGGGGGGGGGGGGGGCGCGGGGCGGCACCGGGCGCCGCCCCCCCCGCCGCGCAGCCGCAGGGTGCGGGCCGCGGGCGGCATACGGCCGGAGTCCAGGTAGGTGCGCAGCATCCGCTCGGCGTCGGCCGCGCCGAGCCTCAGCTCGGGGTCGCGCTCCAGCAGGCCCCGGACGACGGGCAGCAGGGGCCCGGCCTCGGCGGGCGGCCGGATCTCGTCGGTGACGACGGCGTGCAGGATGCCGCCGAGCGAGTCGCGCCGGAAGGGCGACTCGCCGCTGAGCGCGGTGCACAGCAGCGCGCCGAGCGACCACAGGTCGGACGCGGACCCGCCGCGCAGCCCCGACATCCGCTCGGGGGCGGTGTACTCGGGCGAGCCGACGAAGGACCCGGTCTCGGTGAGCGTCGTGGCGCCCGCGACCCGGGCGATGCCGAAGTCGGTGAGCACGACCCGGTCGGTGCCGGACTCCAGCAGCACGTTGGCGGGCTTGATGTCCCGGTGCAGCACCCCGGCCGCGTGCGCGGTGGCCAGCGCGCTCAGCAGGTCGGCGCCGATCCGGGCGGCCTCGGGGGCGTCCACCGGGCCGTCTGCCGCGATCCGCTCGGCGAGCGAGCAGCCGTCAATCAACTCCATGACCAGATAAGGGCGTTCGTCCTGCTCGACCACGTCGTGCACGACGACGATGTGCGGATGCCGCAACAGCGCGACCGCCCGTGCCTCACGGAAGGAGTGCTCCCGCCGCCTGCGGGCGTCCTCCTCCGACAGGGAGTCGTCCAGGGTGAGTTCCTTGACGGCCACCCGACGGCCCAGCACCAGGTCGTCGGCCCGCCATACGACACCCATCCCACCGCGTCCGATGCGCGCCGCGAGGCGGTAACGGCCCGCGATCACCCGGAGGTCGTGCCCCTCGGTCCCCATGAGTCCCATCATGCCGTACCGGACGTATCCCCTCCGGGGCGCTGACCGGCCAAGGTGCGGCGGGGCGGCCGGTTCACCCCGCCTCCGGCCGCCAGCTCTGCAGCACCCACTGGAACTGGCGGGCCGCCGTCGCCCAGTCCTCGGCCGGTGACGACAGGTAGATGACGTACTCGGTGCCGTCCCGCGAGAGGTACGCCTCCTCGACGGCACGCCGGGGGCCGGCCACGTAGGGCGCGTCCCGCGCGAGCGCGTTCCAGGTGTACTCCCACAGCGAGCCGGGGCGGTCGCGGTAGGTGTTGCCCTCCATCCGGACACGCCGGTAGTCGACCAGACGGTGCAACTGCTGCTCCAGATCCTCCTGGTGCGCGCGGACGTCGGCGAAGTCGGGCGAGGTGTCGACGGCGATGCGGACGAAGTGCCGCCCGTTGTCGGGGGTGTAGTCGATCTGCTTGAGGTCGCCCGAGACGCCGTACACCTCGCGGGTCCAGCCCTTGGGCAGGGAGAGGCTGAAGCCGACCGGGTCGTCGTGCCGCTGCCAGTCGTCCGGGACGGTGCCGGTGCCCGCCGGGCCGGGGCTCGCCGGGCCCGAGGCGGAGGGGGTCGTGGTGGCGTCGTGGTCGCCCCCCCACTGGAGGTAGCCCACGGCCAGACTCGTGCCGAAGACCAGGACGGCGGCGGCGGCCGGCACGAGCCGGCGGACCCGGCGGCCGCGCCGGGCCGGGACGGGTGCCACGGAGGTGACGACGGTGTGCGGAGCCGGGGCGGGGGCGGTGTGCTGCGGGGACGGCGCGAGCACCGGCACCGTCTCCGTACGCCGGCCCGCGGCCGCGTCGTCCAGCATGCGTTCCGCGGTCGGCAGGTCCGGGCGCCGGGCGGGGTCCTTGTGCAGCAGCGCGGCGATGACCGGGCCGAGGGCGCCGGCGTTGCGGGGCTCCTCGGCGTCCTCCTCCACGACGGCCTGCATGGTGCCGAGGGGCGAGGTGCGGCGGAACGGCGAACGGCCCTCGACGGCGGTGTACAGCGTCGCACCGAGCGCCCACAGGTCGGAGGCGGGGCCGGGATCGTGACCGCGTATTCGCTCCGGCGCGAGATAGTCCACCGAGCCGACGACCTCACCGGTACGGGTGATGGTGGAGTCGCCCTCGATCTGGGCGATGCCGAAGTCGGTGAGCAGGACCCGGCCGTCCCGGCCGAGCAGGACGTTGCCGGGCTTCACATCGCGGTGCAGGACACCCGCCGTGTGCGCGGCGCGCAGCGCCCGCAGCACCCACAGGCCGATCCGCGCGGCCTCGCGGGGTTCGATCCGGCCGCGCTCCTTGACCGCGTCGGCCAGCGACTCTCCCTCGACCAGCTCCATCACGATCCAGGGGCGGCCGTCGTGTTCGAGGACGTCGTGCACGGTGACGACGGCGGAGTGGTTGATGCGCGCGGCGGCGCGCGCCTCGGCGCGGGTGCGGGCCAGCAGGACGTGCTGGTCGCTCTCGGAGACGTAGAGCGCCGCGGTCAGCTCCTTGACGGCCACCTGCCGGTGCAGCACCTCGTCATGGGCGCGCCACACCCGGCCCATGCCGCCGCTGCCGATGGAATCGGTGAGCCGGTAGCGGCCCGCCACGAGCTGGCCCTGCATCTGATTCACGTTGCCCCGCAATGCTCTTGTCAGGGTCAGACTATGGACCGGCCCCCGCCCAGGGAACCGGCGGGGTGCCATGGAGTCCGCACTGTGACTGTTGTCGCTTCCGCACCGCCTGCGGAACCGAACCCCCGCCCCCGCGACGGGCTTTGCCGGAGCGCCGGCTCAGCCGGTGTAGCGGTAGGTGGCCGTCGCCTGGTCGTAGAGCCGGGTGACCTCGTCGCGCTCCGCCTCGGGGCCGCGGACCTGCACGATGTGGTACCGGCCGTTCAGCAGCATCGCCATGTTGCGCACGAACAGGTCCCGGCCCTGGACGTCGGTCCAGGTGAACTGCCCCTCGGCCATGACCCGTCCGCCCACCTCGATGGTGCGCAGCCCGGACGCGGTGGCCCAGCTGGAGTCGCGGTAGGGCCGCAACTCCCGTTCCTTGTCCCGCTGGTACACCATCGGGTCGCTGCCGTAGGCCGCGGTGCTGTCCCGGCCGGGCACGACGACCAGCTCGAAGTTCCGGTGCGCGTAGACGACCTGGCCGCTGCCGTCGCGCGGCGCGCGGTCCCAGCCCTCGGCGACGGCGATCTTGAAGCCGGCCGGGTCGGCGCGCAGGGTGAACCCGTCCGCCGCCGTGCCGCCGCCGGTCTGGGTCTCGGTGGCGGGCGAGGAGGCGGTCGGGTCGTCGTCCGGGGCGCTCGCCCCGCCCGACGGCTGCCGCTCGCGAGAGGGCGCGGAGCGCGCCGCCCCGGTCCGGTCACCGCTCTCGCCCTGCTTGGGCATGAACATCACCGCGTACGCCACGGCTCCCGCCAGCAGCACGAAGACGAGCAGCAGCAGGACGCGGCCGAGGCTGCGCGGCGAACCGCCGGCCTCCTGCCGGGCCCGCCTGTGCCGGGCGTGCGGCTGGGGCACGGGCGCCCTGTTCCGGCGGCGCCACCGCGCCAGCTCGCCGCGCCGCCGCACGATCGGCAGCCGGGCCGGGTCGGCGGGCGGCACCGGCACCACATGGGCACCGGCGTCCGGCTCGGGCGCCGAGCGCACCAGCGAACGCAGCCAGCCGCTCAGCTCCTCGAAGTCCAGCCGCTCGGTGGGGTCCTGACGCAGCAGCGACTCCACCACCGGGCGCAGCGGGCCGCACTCCTCGGCGTAGGCGGGCGGCTCCGCGCAGACCAGCTGCACCAGCTCGGCGGTGGACTCCTCGGGGTAGGGCGCGTGGCCCTGGACGGCACGGAAGAGGAGCGCGCCGAGCGCCCACAGATCGGTCGCGGGCCCCACGGGCGCGGCCAGCTGCCAGTTCTCGTGCACCGGCCCGGCCTGCTCGGGCGCCCACCGCTCGGTCACCGGCCCCACGACGGTCATCCGCATGTGCCGCGCCCGCTCGGCGGCGATGGCGGTACCGGGCCCGCGCCGCGCCCCGGCGGACTCCGGCTCGTCCCAGCCGGAGACCCCGGACCCGCCCTGCTGCGCCGGCAGCGCGGGCCGGGGCGGGGCGGGCACGCCCGGCCGGGCGGGGTTCAGCGGGTAGGGCGGCGCCGCCTCCGGCTGGGCGGGACGGGGTGCCGCGCCGTGCCAGGGGCGTCCGGCGACCCCGTACGGGTCGGCCACGGAACCCGGCGGCGTACCGCTCTCCGCCGCGATCTCACCCTCGGCGGGCGTCCGCGCGCCGGGCAGCGCGGTACGGCCGCCCCGCTGCGACTCCTGTACGCGGGCGGCGGCCCGAGCCCCCGCGCGGTACGCGGCGATGGCCCCGGCGCGGGCGGCCCGGATGTCGTCCCCGCTCTCCATGGGTGCGGGGGCCGCTGCGTCGCCGTCGGCGGCGGGCGCGGGCATTCCCCCGGCCACCCGCGCCTGGATCGCGGCACGCCGTGCGGCCTCGGGGTCCGGGTCGGCGACGGCCGCCGTCACGGCCGCACGCGGTACGACACTCCCGCCGGGCTGCCGCTGCTCCGGCAGCGGGTGGTCCTCCGGGCCGTCCTGGGCCGGGACGGGGTCGTACCCGCAGAGTGCCTCCTCCGCCGCGCCGACCGCGAGGCCGGTCAGCATCACCCGGCCGTCGTCGCAGACCAGGACCGTGCGGGAGGTGAGGTTGCGGTGGGTCCAGCCGTGGGCGTGCAGCACGCGCAGCGCCATCACCACGTCGGCCGCGACCTCGGCGGCCCGGTAGGGCGTCAGGGGCTGCTCGGCAAGGAGCGCGGACAGCGGGCGCGCGGCGACCGCCTCGCTGACGATCCACAGCGAACCGCCCTCGGCGAACACGTCGAAGACCTGGTCCAGGCGCGGATGGTCGGGTATCCGGGCCGCCGCCTGCGCGGCCTCCACGGCGCGCCGGACGGCCGGGTCCCTGGGCGTACGGGTGGCGCCGGGGCCCACCGGGGTACGGCGCCCGCGCTCACGCGCGGTGAACCCCTCGGGCAGTCCCTCGGCGTCGATCACCTCGGCCTCGACGACCTCCGGCAACGGCACCTGACGGACCAGCACCTCCTGCCCGCTGTAGGTGTCGAAGGCGTACGTCTCGCCGAGTTCGTACTCGTCGGAGGGTGGCAGCGGCAGGCGGTAGCGGTCGGCGAGCACGCGACCCGCGTAGTCGTCCATGTCCGCCGCCCCCCTCGCCGTCCCGGTCGCCCGCGATCGTTCACCGCCCGTCACGCGTCACACCCGGCTGCGTACGATTCTCAACCATTCACCATACGTGCCGGAGGCGACCCGCACCGGGGGATGACCGATTCCGGGCTTCCGACCCGGGATCGGTCAGGTCACGACTTGGGCTCACTTGGGCTCACTTGGGCTCGAAGGACGTCGTGAACGTCTTCCAGGTGTCCTCGCGCGTCTCGTCGTCCCAGCCGGCGTTCTTCGCGGTGTACATCAGCGCGTGCCCCAGATGGTCGCCGACCACGAAACCCCGGTCGACGGAGCGGTACTTGGTGCCGCCGTCCACGTAGGTGAACTCCCAGTCGGCCGTGTTCCAGCCCCGGTAGTCCACCTTCGCTATGCGGATACGGTCGTACTGGGAGCGCACCATGTAGCGCTCCTGGTTCTCCCAGTCCTTCACCGGGTCGCTCTTGGGCGTGCTGGTCCAGGCGACGAGCAGCTTCTGCCCGTCGGGGCCGGTGTAGCGGTCGCCCGCACCGCTCGTGGAGGCGTACTTCCAGCCCTTGGGCAGGCCGATCGAGTAGCCCTGGGAGCTCTTGCGCGTCGTCACGGCGGACCCGCTGCCGGAGCCCTTGTCCCCGGCGGGACCGGAGGAGCCGGAGGCGGCGTCGTCGTCCTTGTCGCCGCTGCCGCCCTTGCCGTCCCGGTCGCCGCCGGTGCTCGCGGTACCGGCCTCGCCGGAGCGGGAGCCGTCGGGGGCGGGCCCGGAGCCCGACCCGGCCGAGCCGGTGCCCTTGTCCCGCTCGGTGGAGGAACTCGCGCTGGGCGCGGCGGCCTTGGCGTCGCTGCCCTTGTCGTCGTCACCGCCGAGGGTGAGGGCGAGGACGGTACCGAGCACCAGCAGCGCCACGACGATCAGGGTCGCGACGATGACCAGCGTGCGCTTGGGCACCACATCGGTGAGCGACGCCTTCGGCATGGGCCGCGGCGCGAGATCCAGGTCCGGCGGCGGCATCACGGGCCAGCTCGAACTTGGCTTGTTCGTAACGGCGTCCGGCGTGTCGGAGCCTCCGCGTCCACCGGTGCCCGTCGACGCGGCGGCGCTCCCGGGCCGGGCGGCAGCGGCGGCCGACGCCCCGGCCGGCTTGCGGACCGAGCGCAGCGCCCCGCGCGCCTTGTCGCCGGACTTCTCCCGCCGGGTCTCGGGGGAGTCGGGCTGGGCCGGGATCGGCACGACCCGGGTGGCGTCCAGGGGTTCCGGGTCGGCGGCATGGATGACCTTGGTGAGCATGGCCCGCGCGCCCGCGTCGTCGAGCCGCTGAGCGGGCTCCTTCGTGAGCAGCCCCTGGATGACGTCGGCCAGCGGGCCCGCGTTCTTGGGCTCCTCCGGGTTCTCGGTCATCACCGCGGTCAGCGTGGCGATGGCCGACCCCTTGTCGTACGGCGGCACGCCCTCGACCGAGGCGTACAGCAGGCCGCCGAGCGACCACAGGTCGGCGGCGGGGCCGGGCTTGTGGCCGCGGGCCCGCTCCGGGGAGATGTAGGAGGGGGCGCCGACGAGCATGCCGGTGGAGGTGATGGACGGGTCGCCCTCGACCTGGGCGATGCCGAAGTCGGTGAGCACGACCCGGCCGTCCTCGGCGATCAGTACGTTGGACGGCTTCACATCGCGGTGCAGGATGCCCTCGCGGTGCGCGGCGCGCAGCACGTCCAGCACGGCGAGCCCCACCTCGGCGGCCCGGCGGGGCGTCAGCACGCCGTCCTCGCGGATGACCTCGGCCAGGGACTTGCCCTCGACCAGCTCCATGACGATCCACGGCCGGTCGTCCTCGTCGACCACGTCGAAGACCGTCACCGCGCTGTTGTTGCGGATTCGGGCGATCGCCTTGGCCTCGCGCAGCGTGCGCGTGATCAGGCGGCGCTTCTCCTCATCGTCGATGTTCGACGGGAACCGCAGCTCCTTGACGGCCACTGTCCGGCCCAGGGTCTCGTCCTCGGCACGCCAGACCGTGCCCATGCCGCCCCGGCCCAGCACGTCCCCCAGCCGGTACCGCCCGGCGAGAAGACGACGCTCGTTCTTGCCCTGACGAGTCTCCTGACGGGATGAACCCGCCCGCTCCGCCTCCGACATGCGTCCCCTCATGCAACCCGCCCTGACAGAGCCTTCATTGTCCCTCACGCGACAACCGGCCTACGCCCAGGGGGCCCCTGCGGCCGCACCCTCGTCCGGAGTTCCGGCGCACCCCCGGAACCAGACGCTCCGGTTGCCGGGATGACGGCCCCCGACACGGAAGGAGTCAGGGATGACGACCCTTCGGACAGTCCTGTCCATACCGGCTCTCCTGGCTCTGCTGCTCACCCCCACGGCTCCCGGCGCGACTCCCGGCGCCGGATACTCGGACGGTTCGCTCGAACTGCTGGTCAGCGAGGTTGGAGCTCTCGCCCACCACTTCCGCGCCGAGAGCGCCACCAGGGCCTTCCCGGCGACTGTCGTACTCCGACTCGCCAACCCGCCAACCCGCCGCGAAATCCGGCTTTCCCTGTCCGGCACCGCCGAAGGGCACCTTCCCGGATTCCTGCCCCGACTCCGCGCCGGGACACGGCCCTGGGCGAGGAATCCGGCCGCGCCGCCCCCGCCGGTTCGGGCGGGCCGTCTCAGAGGCCTCCCGGGTCCCACGTGTCCACCGCACACCGTGCCGACCGCAGCCGGGTGCTCACCTTCCGGGTGAACACGGACGCGAAGACGGACCCCCGGCTCGAATCGGCCCTCCTCACCGCCGAGTTCTCTCCCCGCACCCGGTAGAACGAGCGGGCCGGGAACGGAGATCCCGGACCCGGCCACTCGTTCGAGTGAATCGGCGTCGGGCCGGCTACAGCGGCACGATGTCCGGCGCGCCCAGCCGGGCCGCGTCCGCCGTCAGGTCGTCCGGCTGGCGCTGGGACTCGCGTTCGGCCTCGACCCGCTTCTCGTAGTGCTCGACCTCGCGGGCGATCTGGTCCTCGTCCCACCCGAGCACCGGCGCCATCAGCTCGGCGGCCTCGCGGGCGCTGCGGGTGCCCCGGTCGAAGGTCTCGATGGAGATGCGGGTGCGGCGGGTGAGGACGTCGTCCAGGTGGCGGGCGCCCTCGTGGGAGGCGGCGTAGACGATCTCGGCGCGCAGATAGTCGTCGGCGTGCCGCAGGGGTTCTCTCAGCGAGGGGTCGGTGGCTATCAGGTCGAGCAGCTGCTCGGCCAGCGAGCCGTACCGGTTCAGCAGGTGTTCGACCCGGGCCACATGGAGTCCGCTGCGGTCGGCCATACGCTCACGGGCGTTCCACATCGCCGGGTAGCCCTCGGCGCCGAGCAGCGGAATCTCCTCGGTGACCGAGTCGGCCACCCGCCGGTCCAGACCGTGCACCGCAGCGTCGACGGCGTCCTCGGCCATCACCCGGTACGTCGTGTACTTGCCGCCCGCGACGACCACCAGGCCCGGCACCGGATGGGCCACGGTGTGCTCGCGGGACAGCTTGCTGGTGGCTTCGGACTCGCCGGCCAGCAGGGGCCGCAGGCCCGCGTAGACCCCCTCGACGTCGTCCCGGGTGAGGGGGACCGACAGCACCGAGTTCACATGCTCCAGCAGGTAGTCGATGTCGGCGCTGGACGCGGCCGGGTGCGCCTTGTCGAGGTCCCACGCGGTGTCGGTGGTGCCGACGATCCAGTGCCGGCCCCAGGGGATGACGAAGAGGACGGACTTCTCGGTGCGCAGGATCAGACCGGTGCTGGAGTGGATGCGGTCCTTGGGCACGACCAGGTGGATGCCCTTGGACGCCTTGACATGGAACTGGCCGCGCTCCCCCACCAGCCCTTGCGTGTCGTCGGTCCACACGCCGGTGGCGTTGACGACCTGGCGGGCGCGGATCTCGTACTCCCCGCCGCCCTCCACGTCCTCCACCCGGACCCCGACGACCCGCTCGCCCTCGCGCAGGAAAGCGGTGACGCGGGTGCGGTTGGCGACCCTGGCCCCGTAGGACGCCGCCGTGCGCACCAGGGTGGCGACGAAGCGGGCGTCGTCCACCTCGGCGTCGTAGTACTGGAGGGCGCCGACCAGGGCGTCCTTGCGCAGGCAGGGGGCGACGCGCAGGGCACCCCTGCGGCTGAGGTGGCGGTGCGTGGGCAGACCCCGGCCGTGGCCGCGGGCCATGGACATCGCGTCGTAGAGCGCGACGCCCGAGCCCGCGTACAGCCGCTCCCAGCCTCGGTGCTGGAGGGGGTAGAGGAACGGCACGGGTTTGACCAGGTGCGGGGCGAGCCGCTCCAGCAGCAGGCCGCGCTCCTTCAGGGCCTCGCGCACGAGGGTGAAGTCGAGCATCTCCAGATAGCGCAGGCCGCCGTGTATCAGCTTGCTGGACCGGCTCGAGGTGCCGGACGCCCAGTCGCGCGCCTCGATGAGGCCGGTGGACAGGCCACGGGTGGCAGCGTCCAGCGCGGTGCCCGCGCCCACGATGCCGCCGCCGACCACGAGCACGTCCAGTTCACGCTCGGCCATCTCCGCCAGTGCCTCGGCGCGCTGCGCCGGGTCGAGGGTCGCTGTCCTCACCGCTGCCTCCCGCTCTCGCGAACCCGCTGGTGGGCCCCGCCGGTACGGCGCGGACCCCTCGTCCCTCCTCATGCCCAGAACCTCTTGCTCAAAAGTGTGGCGGTGTCGGGCGGCATCGGCCACCACGTGCTCCTCACCTGGGGAAAACCCGGGCGTATCAGCACGAAGACACACGAACACAATCACACATAACGGTCATATTTGTACCTAGTCTGACTGTGCGCTCGCTCGTGCGGTCCACAGGGCTTGCGCACCATTCCCCCTTCGGCTACTGGGAAGGACGGCCCACGCCATGCCCGCAGATCTCGCCGTCATCGGACTCGGTCCCCACGGCCTGCCGCTGGCCCAGGCCGCCGTCACCGCAGGCATCTCCACCCTCGGTTACGCCACCGGCCCCGAGGCGGGGTCCCTCAGCCCCGCCGAACTGCGCCGGATGCACGCCACCGGCTTCCGGCTCGGTACCGACCCGGCCCAGCTCGGCCGGGTCCGCACCGCCGTCATCTGCGCACCCACCCCGCGCGGCGCCGACGGCGAACTCGACCTCGGACAGGTCGAGGCGGCGGCCCGCACACTGGCCGGGCGGCTGCGCCCGCACACCACCGTCATCCTGGAGTCGGCCGTCCTGCCCGGCACCACGGAGGAGCTGCTGCGGCCGATCCTGGAGCGGGGCTCGGGCCTGCGCGCCGGACGCGACTTCCACCTGGCCTACTCCCCCAGCCGGGTCGACCCCGGCAGCCGCGACCAGCCACCCGCCCCCCGGGTCATCGGCGGCCTCACCCCCGCCTGCACCGAGTCCGCCGCCGCCTTCTACGGCCGGCTCACCGACAAGGTGGTCCGCGCGCGGGGGCTGCGCGAGGCGGAGGCGGTACGGCTGCTGGAGACCAACTTCCGGCACGTCAACATCGCGCTCGTCAACGAGATGGCCGTCGTCTGCCACGAACTGGGCGTCGACCTGTGGGACGTGATCCGCTGCGCGGAGACCAAGCCGTTCGGCTTCCAGGCGTTCCGGCCGGGCCCCGGCGTCGGCGGCCACGGCGTCCCGCAGGACCTCACCGGCCACGCGAGCCGGGGTCTGCGCATGGTGGAGCTGGCCCAGCAGGTCAACGAACGCATGCCGCACTACGTCGTCCAGCGCGCCGCCGCCCTCCTCAACGAACACGGCAAGTCCGCCCGGGGCGCCCGAGTCCTCCTCCTCGGCGTCACCTACAAGGCCGACCTCGCCGACCAGCAGGCCACCCCCGCCCACGAGATCGCCGTCCGCCTGATGGAACTCGGCGCCTCCGTCAGCTACCACGACCCCCACATCCCCGCCTGGCACGTCCTGGACCGCCCGGTCCCCCGCGCCGACTCCCTCTACGAGGCCGCCGCCGCCGCCGACCTCACCCTCCTCCTCCAGCCCCACCGCACCTACGACCTCCAGGGCCTCTCGGTGAAGGCCCAGCTCCTGCTGGACACCCGGGGAGCGACTCCGACGGGGGCGGCGCACCGGTTGTGACAGCAGGCGCGCGGGAGCGGTGCGCCTGAGAGTGGTGGCACCGGACCGCACCCCTCGCTATGGTGGCCACACAGGTGGAGCCCACCGCGGCGGCTATCGCCGCAGGCTCCTGGATGGATCACAGAGAGTGTCCACCCCTTGTGTCTTTGGGGGCGGACACTCAGCATCCGAAAACTGGCCTGCACACAGAAAGGCCCGGTCAGGATGACCGAGCCCTCTGCGTGCGAAAAACGCTCAGCGGCGGTGCTGGCTGTCCGCCACCGTCACCTCGACCCGCTGGAATTCCTTCAGCTCGCTGTAGCCGGTGGTGGCCATGGCGCGGCGGAGGGCGCCGAAGAAGTTCATGGAGCCGTCTGGAGTGCGGGAGGGGCCGGTGAGAACCTCCTCCAGGGTGCCGACGGTGCCGAGGTCGACCTTCTTGCCGCGCGGCAGCTCCTCGTTGACCGCCTCCATGCCCCAGTGGTGGCCCTTGCCGGGCGCGTCCGTGGCACGGGCCAGCGGGGAGCCCATCATCACCGCGTCGGCGCCGCAGGCGATAGCCTTCGGCAGGTCGCCGGACCAGCCGACCCCGCCGTCCGCGATCACGTGCACGTACCGGCCGCCGGACTCGTCCATGTAGTCGCGGCGGGCGGCGGCCACGTCGGCGACCGCGGTCGCCATCGGGACCTGGATGCCCAGCACGTTGCGCGTGGTGTGCGCGGCGCCGCCGCCGAAGCCGACCAGCACACCCGCCGCGCCGGTGCGCATCAGGTGCAGCGCGGCGGTGTACGTGGCGCAGCCGCCGACGATCACCGGGACGTCCAGCTCGTAGATGAACTGCTTCAGGTTCAGCGGCTCGTGCGAGGAGGAGACGTGCTCCGCCGAGACCGTGGTGCCCCGGATGACAAAGATGTCCACGCCCGCGTCGACGACCGCCTTGGAGAACTCGGCGGTGCGCTGCGGGGAGAGCGCGGCGGCCGTGACCACACCGGCGTCCCGCACCTCCTTGATGCGCTGCCCGATCAGCTCCTCCCTGACCGGAGCCGCGTAGATCTCCTGGAGGCGGCGGGTGGCCACCTCGGCAGGCAGCCCGGCGATCTCGTCCAGCAGCGGCTGCGGGTCCTCGTGCCGGGTCCACAGGCCCTCGAGGTTGAGGACGCCGAGGCCACCCATCTCACCGATGCGGATCGCGGTGGCCGGGGAGACGACCGAGTCCATGGGAGCGGCCAGGAACGGCAGCTCGAAGCGGTAGGCGTCGATCTGCCAGGCGATCGAGACCTCCTTCGGGTCCCGCGTACGGCGGCTGGGGACGACGGCGATGTCGTCGAAGGCGTACGCCCGGCGGCCGCGCTTGCCGCGCCCGATCTCGATCTCAGTCACGTCATGCCTTTCCCTTGTGCGTTTCAGCGTCTCCCAGTATCCCCGACCGGACCGGCCGGGGCCGTCGCCGATGACGCGGAGGGCGGCCCCGGGGACCTGGAACCACCCTCGTCACAGGGCACGGTCCGACGACTCCCGCCGGTCGGGCGAGACCGATGCTCGGACGCGGCCCAGATCCCGGCGGGCGAGGGGCGGCTCGTGCCTGGCGTCGCCCGCCCGGCCGAGCCGAGTCCGGCATGGTCCGGGCGCGCCGGTCCGCCGACGGTGAGCGGCGCCTGTGGACGACCCGCGGAAAAGCCCTGCGGCGCATCCAGCAAGGCGGGACGGGCGTGTCACCGGCTCGCCGGCCTTCCGCCTCTACTCCTCTACTCCTCGAACAAGAAGTAAAGGGTGCGCTGGTACGTACCCGTCGCGTTGTTCGGCTGGCCAGCCGGCCCGACGGATGTGGCCGGGTGGAATTTGTTGCCGATCGCCGGGATACCGTCGAGAAAGGAGAGGTCTCCGCCCGGGAAGGGGGCGGCGGCGTACTGCGCGTCCGCCGGCTGGGTGGGCGTGAACAGCCGCAGGAAGACGTTCTCCTGCGCGGAAGCGACGGTGATGGTGCCCTCGGTGGTGTGCAGCGACGCCCAGTAGAAGTCGGAGTGGTAGCCCTTGAACTCCGGGTAGACGAACCCGGTCCTTCCGGTGGCGGTGTCGTTGTGGTCCTTGGTCCACACGTCGGTGGCCACTCCGCGCAGCCGGTTCTTCCATACCCGGTACGGGCCCCGTCCCAGCCAGGTAACGCCGGTGACCTCCGACTCCGGATAGTCGAAGTTCACGCCGAGGAAGTCGTGGGTCCCGGTGAGGCTGTAGACGTAGTCCAGTCGCAGCCAGCCGTTGGCGTCCAGGCGCCATCGGGTTGACCGCAGATCGCCGGAGTAGGCGGCGGTGACGGTGTGGGCGGCACCGTCCTGGGCGTGGGTCAGGCTGGTGAGCGTGCCGGTCCCGGCCGCCAGGGCGGGTCCGTTGGTGAGGGAGATCGTGGTCCCGTTCCGGGTCACCGCGCTCAGCCTGCCGGAGGCGCGGGCGATACTCACGGTGGTGGCGCCGGCGGTCATCCTGATCTCGTCGCCGGTCTGGACCGCGGTGACCGGGGGCGCGCCCGTGACGGGCGTGACGATCCGGGCGGTGTGGTCGACCGCCTTCCTCACGGTCCACACCCAGCTGACGATCTCGGTCCCCGAAGGATCGGTGACGGTGAGCCTGAGCGCGTCGGCGTCCTTCCACGTGGTCGGCAGGCCGAGGGCCAGTTTCCCGGTCGCACCGGGCGCGATGTCCGGGCCGGCGGTGGTGCCCTGGGCGACGACCCGGTGGCCGGTGCCGTGTCCGGGAGTGGCGTAGTCGACCAGCTGCCAGGTGAAGGCGCAGGCGGAGATGTTGGTGAAGGCGTACCGGTTGGTCAGGCCGACGGTGCCGTCAAAACCGGAGGGGAAGGTATTTTCGTAGTACGACCGGCTGGTCAGCTGGACCGGTGACCAGATGTCCCGGATCGTGTAGTAGCTGCCTTCCTTCTCGCGGAAGGGGCCGACGACACCGTCGGGTCCGCGGTTGCCGTTGGTGTCGATCGAGCCTCCGCCGTCGTCGCGCTGGATGCTCTCGTCGATGAGAGACCAAATGAATCCGCCGGCGGAGTGCGGCGCCGCGGCCATCAGGGTCCAGTAGTCGTCGAGTCCCGCTCCGGCTCCGCCGTCGTACAGGCCGTGCAGGAACTCGGTGGGCATGAAGACCGTGGAGCCCGCCAGTTTGGACTTGACCGCGTCGTAGGTGGGGTAGTGACTGGTGTCCACGCCACCGAAGGTCGTCCACGGGTGAAGAACCGGCCGCCTCTGCGGGTCCCACGAACCGAACAGAGGATCGAGCGCGGTGTTCCAGCCCCCCTCGTTGCCGTTGTCCCAGGCGATGACCGATGGGTGGTTCACGTCCCGGGTGACCATCGCCTGGACCAGAGGTGTGCCCGCCGCGGTGTCGTAAGCGTGCTGCCAGCCGGCCAGCTCGTCGAGCACGTACAGTCCGAGCTCGTCGCACAGGTCCAGGAAGAACGTGTCCGGCGGGTAGTGCGACATGCGTACGGCGTTGACGTTCATCTCCTTCATCAGGGAGATGTCCTCGCGAGCCAGCCGGGGACTTGAGGCACGGCCCAGGGTGGGGTGGAACGTGTGCCGGTTGATGCCTCGTAGCTGTACCCGGGTGCCGTTGACGTAGAGCCCGTCACCCGCGCGTACCTGGACGGTTCTGCAGCCGAACCGCTCGGTGACCGTGTGCCGCCGGGCGGTCCGGTCGTCCGACAGAGTCACCTCGGCCTGGTAGAGGCTGGGTGTCTCAGCGGTCCAGGGCCGTACGTCGGCGATGGTGGTCGACAGCGTCACCCGCGTGGTGCCCGCCGGGGCAGCCGCGGAGAAGGCGCCACCGACGTCCGTGCCGTCCAGGGTCTTGATCTGGGCCGTCACCCTGCCGCTTGCCGTGTTGCCGGCCAGGTACACGTCCGCCGAGAACGAGCCGCTGGACTCCGCCCTGATCGCGACGCGGTCCACCCGCGCCCCGGGGAACGCCTGGAGGTGGACCGGCCGGAAGATGCCTCCGAAGTTCCAGTAGTCGCCCTGGCGTTCGGCCCGGTTCACCGAGTCCTCGGCGGAGTCCTTGGCGACCGTCACCTCCAGCAGATTGGACTGTCCCGGACGCACCAGAGACGTGACGTCGTAGCGGAAGCGGTAGAAACCGCCCTGGTGTGTGGGGCCGGCCGGGACACCGTTCACCATCACCGAGGTGTCGGTCATGGCGCCTTCGAAGACCAGGAACAGCTGAAGCCCCGCCCACGACGCGGGCGGGGTGAACGTGTGCCGGTAGTGACCGCTCTCGCCCGGGGTCAGCGCGCCGCCGTAGTTGTACGTGCCGTAACCGGAGAACTCCCAGTTCGACGGGGTCGGCAGCGTGCCCCACTCTCCCCTTCTGCGCCCGGCCGTGCACATGAACTCCCAGGGCACCGTGCTGTCGGCGTCGGTGCCCGTCAAGTACATGACCTGTGTCGTTCCGGCGTCGGCCGCCCGCGCGACGGCGGGTTCCGTCCGCGCCGCGCTGAGGGCGGTCAGGCCCGCGGTCGCTCCCAGCGCCAGGAACGTGCGCCGTTGCACAGTCACTGAGACCTCCTGAACGGAAAGAGGACGGCATCGTGCGGCTACGAGCGTGCGGACCGACCGGAAGGGTGGGGGTGGCCGGTCTCATTGGTGCTGACAACGTTGTCGGACCCTGGTCGGAGGGTCTGACCGAAAACGGCGCGGGAGCCTTGACCAGGTTGCCCGGCCGACAGTCCCGCTCCGACGCTCCCTCGGGTTCCCGCCGACCGACAACCGGGGCGCGAGCCCCCGGGCGTCCCGAAAGTATCCAGGGCCTGACGGCGCGTCAAGCGGAGGAGCACACTCTTTCGCCGCTCGCCCGCCGGACGTCCGCAGCGGGTGATCCCACCCCCGCTCCTGCTCCTGTCTGCCGGAAGTCGGGGTCCGTTCCGGGGGGTTGACCGCGAGGAGAACAGAACCGCACACTGTGCAACCACTTCCCGGTGGCATCTGTGGCGTGAACCACGGAACACGCCTGCTGCCGTCCCCCTCCCCCCACGGGCCAAGGACAAGCGCATGCGCCGTGTGTGCCGTACGCCGGCCCATCGCGGGCACCGGCGCCGCTCGTTGCTCTCACCCGACGGCGCCCGCGCCGATGCTCCGGTCTCGCGGACGGCGCGGGCCGCGTCGCCCGGCCGCGGCCTGCCGACGATGTCGGCGATGTCGGCGATGTCGGCGGGTGACTGCGCCCCCGGCCCGATGACCGTTCCACCCAGCGCCGTGCGCACGGCTCGCCGGTCTCCGCACACGGCGAACGGCGCGGCCGCCCACCCCCACCGCAAGGAGTTACGCGTGCCTGGAATCCTCTACCGGCGGCGAGAGCGACTGCCCGCCGCCCTCGCCGCCGCCCTTGTCGCGGTGGCCGCCCTGGTGGCCGCCCTCCTGGCCGGCC
>NZ_JBHXLV010000147.1:0-16504 GCF_042721685.1 Streptomyces sp. NPDC058459
GGGGAACGCGCACCGGGGCGGGGGGTCCGGCAGGAGGACCGGGGGCGCACGGGGCCGGACGGGTCGGGGGCCGGTCCCGCGAGCGGGTCGCGGTTACTTCAGGTGCAGCCGCTGGCCGGGGAAGATGACGTCGGCCTTCTCGACGATGCCCTTGTTCAGGTCGTACAGCTTCTTCCAGCCGCCCTTGACCTTGTGCTTCGCGGCGATGGAGCTGAGCGTGTCGCCCTTGGCCACCTTGTACTCGCCGTCGCCCTTCTTGACCTTGGCACCGGTCGGGGTGGTGACGGTCCTGCCCGCGTCCGGGCGCTTGGTGGAGCGGGAGGCTGCCTGGTCGTCGGAGGTGCGGCCGGAGGTGCCGGCGGAGGCGGCTGCGGAGGCGGCTGCGGCCTTGCCCTCCGTCTTGCTCTGCGTCTTGCCCTGCGTCTTGCTCTCCGTGGCAGGGGCGGAGGCGGCCGAGCCGCTGTACGGGGTGCTGGACAGGCCCGTGCCGCAGACAGGCCAGGCGCCCTTGCCTTGGGCGGCGAGCACCTTCTCGGCGACGGTGATCTGCTGTTGCTTGCTCGCCTTGTCGGCGGTGGCGGCGTACTGCGTGCCGCCGTACGCGGCCCAGGTGGAGGCGGAGAACTGCAGACCGCCGTAGTACCCGTTGCCGGTGTTGATGGACCAGTTGCCGCCCGCCTCGCACTGGGCGACGGCGTCCCACTCGGAGCCGGTGGCGGCGGAGGCGCCGCCCGACGCCATCACCGGGCCAGCGACGGCCGCGCCGGCGACACCGGCGAGCGCGAGGACACGGACGGTCTTGGACGGGCGGCGGTGCCTGCCCTTGATGGAGAACAGCATGGATCGATCCCCTCACCGACGCCTGCGAGGTGAGCTGTCGGGTTCGGGCCGGTTGAGTTGCCCGGCCACCCCTCCCCCGTACTTCCGGAAGGCGTGGCTCCACCCCAAGCCCGTCCCGGCATCAGACACCGGTTCGGGCACTTACCTTGGGTCCCCCGCTCCTGCCTACGGCGCTTGACGCGACGGTTGTCCCCGACGGCCACTGGCAGGATTCGGCGTTGCGGCCACGGGGGCTCGTGGTGACGAGCGGTCCTGACCGTAGACACGCGCCGCGACGAATTTCAAAGACGATCACGGCTTCTGAGAGTCATCCCACACTTTCGCCAAATGGGACATATAAGAATATAGCAGGGCGTCACATTCCGCCGTTCGGCGCCCTATTCGCCCGGTACCTTCAGGGTCTGCCCCGGGTCGACCTGGTTCGGGTTCGCACCTATCGCTCGCTCGTTCGCGGAGTAGAGCGCCGCCCAGCCGCCCGCCACGTCGAGGGAGTCGGCGATGGAGCCGAGCGTGTCGCCGTCACGGACGGTGTAGGCGCCCGGGGAGACGGTGGCGTGGCGGCCCGTGCCGGCCGCGTGCTGACCTTCCGTCACGCCCTCGTCGGCACTGCCGCCGCGGTGGCGGCCACCGCCGCTCAGGTCGCCGCCGCTCAAGTCGCCGCCGCTCGGGTCGCCGCCGAGATCGCCGGTGTCGACCAGGCTCCAGGACCCGCCGGCCTCCCACGTGTCTTCCGAGTCCTTGGCCGCGGGGGCATGCGAAACCGAACCACCCCGCTGGCGCCCACCGTCGGAGGCGGCGGGCGCGGAGCCGCCGGAGCGGGAGGCGTCGGTGCCCTTGTCCGCATGGCCGGAACCGGTCGTCTTGCGGGTGTCCGCGGCCGGCTTGCCGGTCTCCTCGGCGGAGGATTCGGACGACGAGGCCGAAGCGCCCTTTCCGGACGAGCCGGAATCATCGGACGAAGCACCTGCCTCGGGGGCATCGCTCGACGTGTCGGCTCCGCCGCCGGATTCGTCCTGGTCGGCGGACGGGGGCTCGCTCACGCCCGTGTCGACGTCCACCGATCCGGAGTCGGAGGTCAGTCCGGCGATCAGGGCGCAGGTGGCCCAGTGGGTGGTGCCGCGGTCGGCGAGGATCTCCTCGGCCACCGAGATCTGCTGCGAACGGCTGGCCTGGTCGGCGCTGGCCGCGTACTGCGTGCCGCCGTACTCGACCCAGTCGTCCTGGGACAGCTGGAGGCCGCCGTAGTACCCGTTGCCGGTGTCGGCGCTCCAGGAGCCGCCGCTCTCGCACTCGGCGACGCTGTCCCAGGTGGTGCCGTCGGCCGCGTGGGCGCTCGCCGCCCCGAGGAGAGGGATGGCGATGGCGGACGTGGTCACGCCGGCCGCGACGAGGAGCGCCGGAGCCTGGCGGGGTCGACGGTGCCTACCGTTCCCGGAGAGCATGCGATTGCCTTTCGTGCGACAGCGGTACGGCGTGGCAACTGGTGCTCGACGCCACACTGATGGGTGAACGTAGCGGCAGACGAACGCTTGTCACAAGTTCATGCCGCAGAGATCACGTGAAGATCACGTAGTTGAACGTGCGTCATGTGTGCTGTCATCACGGGGACCGACCGGTGTGAACTCCACCGGAAGTGTGCGCAGTCCACGCATGATCAGCCCGCCGCGCCAACGGAGTTGGGCCGGCTCGGCCGCCAGCCGCAGGTCCGGGAGCCGGGTGAGCAGGGTGGCCAGCGCGGTCTGGCCCTCCAGCCGGGCGAGGGGTGCGCCCAGGCAGTAGTGGATGCCGTGCCCGTAGCCCAGGTGCTGGTTGTCCCGGCGCCCGAGGTCCAGCAGGTCCGGGTCGGCGAATCGCTCCGGGTCGCGGTCCGCCGCCGCGAGGACCACCAGCACCGGGTCGCCCGCCGCGATGTCCTGGCCGCCGATCGTGAGCGGCTCGGTGGCATAACGCCAGGTCGCCAGCTCCACCGGCCCGTCGTAGCGCAGCAGTTCCTCCACTCCCGTCTGAAGCAGGCCGGTCTCCCCGGCAGCCAGCGAGAGCTGGAGCCGGTCGCGCTCCCCGGGCTGGGTGAGCAGGGCGTAGGTGCCGTTGCCGATGAGGTTGACGGTGGTCTCGAAGCCGGCGAAGAGCAGGATGAAGGCCATGGCGGCGGCCTCGTTCTCGGTGAGGTGCTCGCCGTGGTCGGAGGCCCGGATCAGCGCCGAGATCAGGTCCTCGCCGGGCGCGGGCTCGGCGGGGAGTACCTCGCGCTTGCGGTGGATGAGGTCCGCGAGATAACCGCGCATCTTCTTCACCGAACGCGCCACCCCGCCCCGGGGCCCGCCGCCGTGCCGGATCATCATGCCCGCCCAGTCCCGGAAGTCGTCCTGGTCCTCACGCGGGACGCCGAGCAGGTCGCAGATGGCGTAGATGGGGAGCGGGAAGGCGAACTCGTGGATGAGGTCGGCCGAGCCCTGCTCGGCGAACCGGTCGATGAGGTCGTCCGTCAGCTCCTGCACCCGGCCCGCGAACTCGGCGACCCGGCGCGGGGTGAACGCCGTGCTGACCAGGCGGCGCAGCCGGGTGTGGTCCGGCGGGTCGATGTTCAGCAGGTGGGTCATCAGGTCGGCCTTGCGCTCACCGGGGATGCCGGTCCTGCCCTTGGCGTGCGCGGTCTCGGCGTGATGTGCCGGGTCCTTGCTGAGCCGCTGGTCGGCCAGGGCCTGCTTGGCATCCGTGTACCGGGTGACCAGCCAGGCGTCCACCCCGCTGGGCAGCTTGGTCCAGCGCACCGGGGCGTGCTCCCGGAGCCAGGCGTAGGCGGGGTAGGGGTCGGCGGCGAACTCCCAGGTGAAGAGGTCCGGGGCGGGGGCCCCGGCGGAGGCTCCGGGGGCCGCTTCGGCGGAGGGTCCGGCGGGGGCTCCGGGGGTGGGGTCGTCGGGGGTGGGGCGGTGCGGCTGGGTCACTCCCCGACGGTATCCGGCGGGCCGGGGTGGGGGCGGGCCGGCTCCTTTCTGCTGGGTCCGGCGGCGGCCGGTGCTGTGCTGGTGGTGAGCCCCCGCCGGTGTGGGCTCACCGGGCCGGGCTACTCGCTGTCGTCCTCCGGCGAGGGCGCGGGCGCCCCCTCGGCCGTGCGTATCGCGTCCCGGTAGGTGCGGGCGGCCGCTCTCAGGGCCGCTTCCGGGTCGACGCCGGCTTCCTCGGCGCGGGCGGCCAGGTCCAGCAGCTCGTACCCGATGCCGTCGCCCTGGGGGAGGGGGACGGTGAGGCCGGCGGTGCGGACGCGGGAGGCCAGCTTGGCGGCGAGGGCGAGTCCGGGCTGGCCGACGGGGACGCCGTCGGTGACGGAGGCGCGCTGCTTCTCCTCGGCCTTGGTGCGCAGCCAGTGCGCCTTGACGTCCTCGGGTGTCTCGGCCTCCTCCTCTCCGAAGACGTGCGGGTGACGGTGGATCAGCTTGGTGACGATGCCCCCGGCCACATCGTCGATGGAGAAGGGCGCCTCCGGGTCCTCCTCGGCGATGCGGGAGTGGAAGACGACCTGGAGCAGCACATCGCCCAGCTCCTCCCGCAGTTCCTCGCGGTCGCCGGCCTCGATCGCCTCGACCAGTTCGTACGCCTCCTCGATGCCGTACTTGGCCAGGCCCTCGTGGGTCTGCCGGGAGGACCAGGGGCACTCGGCCCGGATCTGGTCCATGACCTGCACGAGGTCGAGGAGGCGGGCGCCGGGCAGGTCGTAGGAGGCGGGGAGCAGCTCCAGCTCCGGCATCCGCACCCTGCCGGACCCGGCGAGCCGGGCGAGGCCGTCGGTGAGGGCGGGCTCCCCCTCGCCGGTGGCCACGACGACCACGGTCCGGCCGTCCGCACTGGCGTCGACCAGCTCCTCCGCCGTGGGGGACGCCTCCGACACCGCTATGCCGGCCTCGCGCAGATAGGGCACCTGCGGATGGGCGCCGTCCGCGCACAGCACGGCGTCGGCGGAGCGCAGCGCCTGCCAGGCGGGCCAGGACAGCAGGCCGGGGGCGACGCGGTGGCTGGTGGTGAGGAGGACGATGCGGCCAGGGGCGGTTTCGGGGCTGATTGCGTTCACGATCCGAACGTAACCCAGGTCGCGAAATGGCGGGTCGAGTTATCCACAGGGAGGGGAGAGTCCTGTGACCGTATGACCGACACGCCGCGCGGGGCCGGGAACCGGCAGGTCACACGGCCCGCGCCAGGCGTACCGCGTCCCGTCAGGTGCTCTGGGTCGCCGTGGCGTTCCGCAGCCAGGGCGTGCGGGCGTCGACCCGGCTGCTCTTGGCCACGTCCCAGGCGCCGTAGCGCGGGTTCACGTCGATGTGGAGTTCCTTCGACGCCTTGGACAGGGCGTCCCAGAACGGGGGCTGGCTGGTGTCGGTGCCCAGCTCGGCGGCGAGCTTCCGCGCCTCGATCTGGAGGCGGAGGTTGTCGTCGAGCCGCTTGGGGGCGATGCCGTACTTCTGGAGCCACGCGGACTTCAGCCGCCTGGTGCCGCCGGCCTGCTTCTCCAGGTCGGCGCGCATCCCCTGGACCTCCTTGCGGGTGACGGTGACGCCCTGGTCCCGGGCGGCGCGGTGCAACACCTGGTCGAGGACCATGTTGTGCAGGGTGTCGCGCGTGAGGCTGCCGGTGGAGGCCAGCACCTGCTGATACTGGGCCTGGTCGGACACCTCGGCCCGCTGGGCCGCCCGTACCTCCTTCACCCGGCCCTCCAGCTGCGACACGGTGATCCGCCTACCGTCGACGACGGCGGCCGCGCCGGGATGCGCGTCGTTGCCGCAGGCGGTAAGGAGGGGGCCCGCGACGGCGATCACGGCGGTGAGGACTAGCGCGGTGCGACGACGGCGGAGCAAGGGAAACCTCCTGAGGAGATTGTGCGACGGTGCACAAAGTCTTGCGGTGATCGATGTTAGGCAGCCTTACCGCTCCGGCCAACCCGTTGGACCAACGATTCACCGCGAGTTCGGGCACCGCCGCGTCACTCCCCCGAGGGGTGCGGCCCGTCTCAGGCCCGCCCGGTGGTCCGTGTGATCCGTACGGCGGGCCGCGGCAGCAGCCCGGTGATGCCCCAGAAGGGGGCCGAGACGGCGAGCCGCTCCCCCGTCGTGAGTCCGGGGTCCTCGGCCTCGCACACCGTGAAGGAGAAGGACACGAAGCCGCCCAGCATGGCGAGGATCACGAGGACAACCAGCCCCGATGGACTGCGCGATGGCGCCGCGTGGGCGTGCGGGCACCCGTGGTCGGCCGCGAAGCGGTACCGCCCGTCTGCGGGGCGGTCGCCAGCCCGGACGTGGGCTGCTGCCGGGGCGGGAGGTGGACCACCGCGTGCGGAGGCACGGCGGCGTCGATGGTGGCCATGGTGCGCGCGTCGATGCCGTACAGGCCCGGCTCCGCCTCGACGGCGAGCCCGTCGGGGCCGCCCAGCCGCCGGCTGCCGCCGGGCCGGCTCACACGGCGGCGCAGGCGCGGTACCGGACCGTGACGGCACGGTCGGAGCCGTTCGCCGTCCGCCCGGTCGGGCTGACGCCCTCCGCGCCCAAGATCAGCGCCGCGCCGCCACCGTCCCCGGCCGCGAAGCGCCGTCCGGTGACCGCGTACGGCGAGTCGACGGGGGCGGCGGTGTACCCGGCCCGGTCGGCGCTGTGGCCGCCGGGCACCTGAAGGAGAGCCGTGCCATCCGCTTCCAGCGCAACTCGGTGCAGATGGCCGGGGTGACCTCGCGCAGTTCGGCCCGGAGTTCACCGGTGGTGCGCGGCGGGCGGCCGGCGGCCGGCGAGCAGGTCCTCCGCTAGGTTGCCGAGGGAGCGGAAGTGGTGGGCGGCGCGTGCGGTGTCCCCCAGCAGGGAGAACAGGGCGGCGTACGTGCCCCTCCACCCCGACCCAGCCGGGAGGGCGCGCGAAGTGCGGTTGGGTCACTGAACGTCCGGCGCTCTCCACGAGTTCGGCGTGCACAGGGGGCTGGCGCAGATACTCGGTGCGCTCCGGGGCGGTACTCAGCTCCAGCCAGTGTTCGATGTGGGTCTCGGCCACCAGGCCGCCGTTCAGGGCGCCTTCGGGGGCGGTGAGCATGCATTCGCGGGCGAAGCCGTGGGCCGGCGCGGGTCTCCAGGAGCCCCGTTTCCCGCTGTCCGCGCCGAGTCCGGGATGTCCCTCAGTTCCCGCCGCGAGCGGCAACTGCTGGAAGCCACCGCCCCCATGCTCCTTCAGGGTGAGCAGGTCGAGTTCACCTCGCCGGCCCGGGTCGGCTCGGTGTCCGTGCGCCGGCAGGCGCTCACCGCGGCGGTGGTCGGCGTGCTGAACGCCGGGACGGTGATGGCCACGGTCACCCCCCGCCCGCTCTACCTGGTGCTCACCGGCCGGCGGCTGCTCTTGTTCGACGGCAGCCAGGGCCGCAAGCCGGGCATGCTCGTGCTGAAACTGCCCCGTCCCTACCTCTCGGCGGGCGGCTCCAGGAAGGCGTTCCCGGGCATGCGCTTCGCCACGGTCGTCTCGGTGGCCGGCCAGGAGCACGGGCTGAAGGTGGCCTTCCCGGTCCGGCACAGGTCGGCCGGGCCGCGCTTCGTCTCCGCTCTTCCCGTGCCGCGCTGAACGTCCCGCGCGGGGTTCGGCTCCGGGTTCAGCGCACCTGGCCCAGCCATTGCAGGGTCCGCCGGATCTCCGCCGCCAGCGGGTGACCGGGGCCCTGCACCCGCTCCACGTCCATCAGCAGCCGCGCGAGCGTGTCGTGGGCGGCCGGGCGGACGCCGAGGGCGAGCAGCAGGTGGCCGATCCGGCGGCGGACGTCATGGGCGAGACCGGGGTCGTCGAAGACGTACTGGTTCTCGTAGTAGGGCAGCAGCGCCCGGAACTCCGCGAGCGCGGCCGCCGGTTCGCCCAGCTGCTCCAGGCACTGCGCGGCCTCGTAGCGGAAGCGCAGGGACTGCTGGTCGGCCTGGCCGGCCTCGGCGGCGCGTTCGTCGGCGAGGCGGCGCAGTTCGGGCAGCGCCCGCCGGTACTGCCCGTCGTCGAGGAGGGTGGCCGCGTACTGCTTGCGCAGGGTGCGGACCACCGGGGAGTGCTCGCCGTGCTGTTCGGCCGCGGCGGGCAGGATCGCGCCGAGGATGTCCACGGCCTGGGTGATGCGCCCCTCCCCCAGCAGCCGCTTGACCTCGTCCACGGCCGCCGCGACGTCGGGTTTCTCGTCCACCGGGGGCGCCGGGGTGACCGGGGCGGGCTGGGGCGCGGGGGTGCGGGCGCGGTCCGGCCAGGGGGCGTGCGGGCTCAGGAAGGGGCGCACCGGTTCGAGCGGCGCGCCGGTGGGTATGCCGCGCGGGGGCAGGAGCGGCGCGAGGTGCTCGTACACCTCCTGCGCGGACGCCGGGCGGGCCTGCGGGTCCTTGGCGAGCAGCCGCAGCACCAGAGTCTCCAGGGCGCCGGGCACCTCGGGGCGCAGGCGGCGCACCGGGATCGGGGGCTCGTACAGGTGCCGGTGCAGCACACCGAGCGCGGTGGACCCGCTGAACGGCACGTCACCGCTGAGCAGTTCGTGCATCAGCACCCCCAGCGCGTACAGGTCGGTGTACGGGCCGACCGCGCCGCCCATCGCCTGCTCCGGCGCCATGTAGGCGGGCGAGCCGATCGGTGAACCGGTGTGCGTCAGGCGGGTGGTGTCGGTGTCCATGACGGACGCCACGCCCAGGTCGAGCACGGTGACGGTGCCGTCCTGCTTCACCATCACATTGCGCGGCTTGAGGTCCCGGTGCACGATCGGCACCGCGTGCACCGCGCTCAGCACGGCGCACAACTGCGCGGCGACGGCGACCGTCCACTGCCACGGGTACGGGTGGTGCTCCGCGAGGTGGTCGGAGAGGTCGGCGCCGTCCACGTACTGCATGACGAGGAACAGTTCCTCGCCCTCGCTGCCCGCGTCGTGCACGGTGACCAGGCCGGGGTGGTCGACCTGCGCGGTGACCCGGCACTCGCGCAGGAACCTGCGGCGCAGCTCGTCCGCCTCCAGCCCGGCCACCTTGTCCGGCCGGAGCAGCTTCACCGCAACCCGCCGGTCCAGCCGCCGGTCGTACGCCGTCCAGACCTGGCCCATGCCGCCCTGCCCGATCAGCGTGGACAGCTCGTACCGGCCGGCGATGACGCGTCCCTGCGTCCCGCTCACCGGCCGCCCTCGGGCTTGCCGTCCTGCCGGCGCAGATAGTCGCTCAGCTCGTCCAGCTCGGCGCGCACCTGGTCGATGCGGGCGGGCGCGGGGCGGGGCGGGGCGGGGGGCTGGGGCGGGATGCCCTGGGGCGGCTGCGGGCTGGGCGGGTACGGCGGCGTCGTGGGCGGCGTCGTGGGCGGCGTCGCCGTCGGCGTCGGTGTGGCGGTGTACGGCGCGGCCGGGCTCGGATAGCCGTAGGCCGAGGGGACCGTTTGCGCGGCGGGCGGCGCGTAGCCCTGGGGTGCGGCCCCGCTCCCGCTCTGCAGCCGGACGTCCACGACCAGGAAGTGGACGGACGCCGCGACGGCGAGCATGAGGATCGCGGCGAGCGCGATATCGCTGCTCGCGTTGTTCTCCGGCACGGAGCCGACCACGGCGAAGCCGACGACGCCCGTCGCCAGGCCCGCCCAGGCGAGCAGCCAGTCGGACCCACGGCCCCGCAGATACGCGACCCGGAATAGCGGCACGCACGCGAACAGACCGCAGGACAGCACCGCGCACGCGATCAGCACCACACGAAGGAAGACACCGGTACCCGCGCTGCGGGCGGGCGGCTGCGCGCCTTGGCCGTGCATGGCTGCTCCTGGACGGTTCGGTATCAGGGTTCGAGCGTATAGGCCGACACCGACAGGGTGTTACACGTTGTACCGAACCGTTGCCCAGGGGGCCGCTCAGTACGGGCGTCAGTGCGGGGCGACCTTGCGGGGCGACCTTGCCGTCCGCTCGGCGCAGCACCACAGGTGGAGCGGCAGGTTGCACGGCGGTACCGCCGTCAGCCGGCCGGGCCGGGGCGTGCTGTGCCTACGGCACGCTCCGGACTCGGTACGCGCGGGGAGACCGTACTCCCAGCGGGGTCGTAGGTGAGCGGACCTCAGCGACCACTCGAAGATGCGGCTTTCTGTAACGACGACGACGACGGCGGCGCCGCCGTCGCCGCCGGCCTGGCGGGCCACATCGTCGGCACGCTGAAGGCCATGGGCGCCAGGGGCTGCCCCGGTCGGAGGGGGCGCCAGTCAGCGGGCCTTGAAGCGGGACGGGGCGTTGGTGGGGTTACCGCCGGTAGGGAGCTTCTGGGCGGGGCAGTCGGCCAGGACCTTCTTCATCGCGGACTTCTCCGCCGAGGTGACCCAGAGGCCGTACTTCTTCTTCACGGCGACCTGGGCGGCGACGTAGGTGCAGCGGTACTTCTTCTCCGGGGGTACCCAGCTGGCGGTGTCGCCGTCTCCCTTGCCTCGGTTGGTGCTCGCGTCGACCGCCAGGAGATTGAGGGGGTCGTTGGCGAGGGCTATGCGCTTACCGGCGTCCCAGTACTTGGCGCCCTTCTGCCAGGCGTCCGAGAGGGCGACCAGGTGGTCGATGTCGACCAGGCTGCGGCCACGCCGGTAGGTGACCGTCTTGCCGGAGTAGGGGTCAGGCTCAAGCACCCCGAAGGTGACCTTGCACTTGCCTCCGCTGAACTTCACCTCCTTCAGGTCGCGCTTGAGGATGTCGTCCCGGGTGTCGCAGGAGTTCGCGTCGGTGTCGGCCCAGGCACTGCCGAAGCGCTCGCGGGAGTAACCGGTCTTCGGTGCACGGCCCTTGACCTGAAGGGAGTCGGCGGCGGTCATCGCGGCCCCACCGGTGCCGGTCCCCTCCCCGCCCGAAGACCCCTTGACCGGTTCGGCCTTGCAGCCCGTCACCGCGGTCAGTACGACCATGGCGGTGACTGCCCCGCCCCACAGACGCTTCACTCGCGCCCCCTCGTTCGCCCCTGGTCCGTCCGCGGACGCGGGCGGAGAGATCCGCCGTCCACCGTAACCGCCGGGCCGCGCCCGGTGGAGAGGAACCTAAGGGGCGTACAGGGTCATTCACTGCTCTACGTGCCTGTCGGTCCGCGCGTCTCGCTCAGATCTTGCCTATTCCCAGGGTCGATTCGGAGGGCAGGAGGCCTGAGGAGAGCACTGCGACCCAGTGGTCGCCGAGGAGGTCGGCCAGGTGGTCGGCGTCCGCGCGGCCGAGGGACTGCCAAGAGGCGGCGGCCAGGCGGTCGGTGTGGTCCTCGACGCGCCGGCGCAGGGCACGGCCCTCCCGGGTGGCCGAACCGTCCGGCTCCACCAGGCCGCGCGCCGCGAGGCGTTCGCGGGCGGCCGCCCATTCCTCGGGGCTCCAGCCACGGCTTGCGAAGCGCTCCAC
Organism: Streptomyces sp. NPDC058459; assembly: GCF_042721685.1. NCBI lineage: Bacteria > Bacillati > Actinomycetota > Actinomycetes > Kitasatosporales > Streptomycetaceae > Streptomyces > Streptomyces sp. NPDC058459. The sequence goes on from NZ_JBHXLV010000147.1 coordinate 11,198, forward strand.
GGATGCGGCACCTATCGCCGCGAAGGACACCAGGGACTCCACCGGATCGAGCCCCTCGACGAGCAGGGCGGCCAGATGGCCGTCTCCCCGGTGCTCCCGGAGGATGGTGGCCGCGTGCCACAGCTGGAGGTGCGGAGCCTCGGGCCAGGGCAGTTCGGCGTTGGCCGCCGCGAGGGGGCGGCCCGCGGTGTCCGCGGACTCCGCCGCGCGGCGGGACAGGGCGGCGGCCTCGGTCAGGTCAGGGCTGTCGACGCGGTCTCCGAGGATCGCCCGGTAGGCACGGTCGATGCCTCGCAGACGGGCCGCCAGGATCTCTTGGGCGCCGGCGATGTGCCATGCCCGCTCCATATGGCCGGTGACCATGCGCGGGCTGAAGCTGTAGAAGGCGGAGGTCACCCGCTCGGCGCCGACCTCGCCCAACGGGGCCGCACGCAACGGGAAATAGGCGGGCCAGCGGTCCTGCGTGCCGAACCCGAGCGCGGCCATCTCCTGCTCGACCTCGGGCGCGTAGTAGAGCAGTGCGTGGAACGGCTCCAGCAGGTGCCAGAGCTGGCGTACACGAGCCGTCTCCACCGTTTCCCATACCTTCTCGGACATGCCGGTCTCCTCCCCCGGACGCGACCGTCGGCCGGCCGCCTTCGACTTGACACTGACTAGATTGCCGGACCAGGAAGAACTTGTCAATGACTAGATTCCGCGTATCCTGGTGTCCATGAGCCCCTCGAAGTCCGCGTCCACAGCACGCCCGAACTCCGCGTCTGCGGACCGGCGGTCGTACCACCACGGCGATCTGCGTCGCGCCGTGCTGTCCGCCGCCCTCGACGTCATCGCCGCCGAGGGCCCCGGCGCACTCAGCCTGCGTGACCTCGCCCGCCGGGCCGGGGTCTCGCACGCGGCGCCCGCGCACCACTTCAAGGACCGCACCGGGCTGCTCACCGCGATAGCCGCCGAGGGGTTCGGGCTGCTCGCGGACGCCCTGCGGGAGGCTTCCGGCCTGCGGGAGGCTTCCGGCCTGCGCGAGGCCGGAGTGAGCTACGTGCGTTTCGCCCGCGAGCACCCCGCGCACTTCCAGGTGATGTTCAGCCCGCAGCTGCTGCGCACCGAGGACTTGGAGCTGATCACGGCGCGCGCGCTGGCCAGTGACGCCCTGACCCGGGCCGTCGCCGGCGTCGATCCCGGCGACCGCGGCCCCGACTCCCGGCTGGCCGGGATGGCCGCCTGGTCCCTGGCCCACGGCTACGCCACCCTGCTCCTCGGCCACAACCTCGACGGCCGGCTGGGAGAGGAGGATCCGGAGGACACGTTCCGCGCGCTGACGGAGATGCTGTTCCACTCGGCGGCCGACTGACTGGCCGACTGGCCGACTGGCACCCGTACGCCTGGGCAGCGGAACGGGCCGAGGGAATCATCGCTCCCCCGGCCCGCCGAAAAGGTCTGCTCAGACCTAGAGGCCGACTCAGGACCCCAGGGACTCAGGACTCAGGACTCAGGACTCAGGACTCAAGGGTCAAGTCTCAGGACCCCAAGAACTCACGACCCCAGAATCGACGCCAGGAACTCCCCGACCCAGCCCAGGAGTTCACGGCCGACCAGCGGCTTGCCGCCGACCTTGGCCGTCTTCGGACGCGGCACCAGCACCTGGTGCGCGGTCGCCTTGATGACCGAGCCGGGGTACAGCCGCTTCAGCCGCAGCTCCTGCGACTCGCACAACTCCACCGGTGCGAAGCGGATGTTGTTGCCCTGGAGGACGATCTCGCCGACGCCGCAAGCCCGCGCGAGCATGCGCAGACCGGCGACGAGCAGCAGGTTCTCCACCGGCTCCGGCAGCTTGCCGTAGCGGTCGGTGAGTTCCTCGCGGACGGCCTTGATGTCGTCCTCCGAGTTGGCGGAGGCGATCGACCGGTACGCCTGGAGGCGCAGCCGCTCACCCGGCGCGTACTCGTGCGGGACGTGCGCGTCGACCGGCAGCTCGATCTTGACCTCGAGCGGCGCCTCCTCCTCGATCTCACCGGTCTCCAACTGGCGCCGGTAGTCCGCCACCGCCTCCCCCACCATGCGCATGTAGAGGTCGAAGCCGACGCCCGCGATGTGGCCGGACTGCTCGCCGCCGAGCAGGTTGCCCGCGCCGCGGATCTCCAGGTCCTTCATGGCGACGTACATGCCGGCGCCCATCTCGGTGTGCTGGGCGATGGTGGCGAGCCGTTCGTGCGCGGTCTCGGTGAGCGGCTTCTCCGGCGGGTACAGGAAGTAGGCGTACCCGCGCTCGCGGCCACGGCCGACGCGGCCGCGGAGCTGGTGCAGCTGGGAGAGGCCGAAGTTGTCGCCGCGCTCCACGATCAGGGTGTTGGCGTTGGAGATGTCGATGCCGGACTCGACGATCGTCGTGGAGACCAGCACGTCGAACTTCTTCTCCCAGAAGTCCACCACAACCTGTTCCAGGGCCTGTTCGGACATCTGGCCGTGTGCCGTGGCGATCCGCGCCTCGGGGACGATCTCGCGGAGCCGGGCGGCCGCGCGGTCGATGGACTCGACCCGGTTGTGGATGTAGAAGACCTGGCCCTCGCGCAGCAGTTCGCGGCGGATGGCGGCGCCGATCTGCCGCTCCTCGTAAGGGCCGACGAAGGTGAGGACCGGGTGGCGCTCCTCGGGCGGGGTGGTGATGGTGGACATCTCGCGGATGCCGGTGACCGCCATCTCCAGGGTGCGCGGAATGGGCGTGGCGGACATGGTAAGGACGTCCACGTTGGCACGCAGCTTCTTCAGCTGCTCCTTGTGCTCGACACCGAAGCGCTGCTCCTCGTCGACGATGACCAGGCCGAGATCCTTGAACTTGGTCTCGGAGGAGAACAGGCGGTGGGTGCCGATGACGATGTCCACGGAGCCGTCCTTGAGCCCCTCCAGCACCGCCTTGGCCTCGGTCTCGGTCTGGAACCGGGACAGGGCGCGCACCTTGACCGGGAACTGCGAGTACCGGTCGGAGAACGTGCCGAAGTGCTGCTGCACCAGCAGCGTGGTGGGCACCAGGACGGCGACCTGCTTGCCGTCCTGGACGGCCTTGAAGGCGGCGCGGACGGCGATCTCGGTCTTGCCGTAGCCGACGTCGCCGCAGATCAGGCGGTCCATGGGGACGGACTTCTCCATGTCCTCCTTGACCTCGGCGATGGTGGTGAGCTGGTCCGGGGTCTCCGCGTACGGGAAGGCGTCCTCCAGCTCGCGCTGCCAGGGGGTGTCGCCGCCGAAGGCGTGGCCGGGGGCGGCCATCCGGGCGCTGTACAGCCTGATCAGGTCGGCGGCGATCTCCTTGACGGCCTTCTTGGCGCGCGCCTTGGTCTTCGTCCAGTCGGCGCCGCCCAGGCGGTGCAGGGTGGGCGCCTCGCCGCCGACGTACTTGGTGATCTGCTCCAGCTGGTCGGTGGGGATGTACAGCCGGTCGCCGGGCTGGCCGCGCTTGGCGGGTGCGTACTCCACGACCAGGTACTCGCGGGTGGCGCCCTGGACGGTGCGCTGCACCATCTCGATGTAGCGGCCGACGCCGTGCTGCTCGTGGACGATGTAGTCGCCGGACTCCAGGGTGAGCGGGTCGATCGCCTTGCGGCGGCGGGCGGGCATGCGGGCGCCCTCGCGGCCCGAGGCCTTCTGCCCGGTCAGGTCGGTCTCGGTGAGGACGGCCAGCTTGCGGGCCGCGTCCACGAAGCCGTGGTCGATCGAGCCGCAGGAGACGTGCACCACGGAGGGGCTCAGCTCGGCGAGGTCGGCGTCCAGCCGGGCCGCGATGCCCTCGCCGCCCAGGACCTCGACGGTGCGGGAGGCCGGGCCGTGGCCCTCGGTGACGTACACCGTGCGCCAGCCCTCGGAGAGCCAGCCCTTGGTGTCGGCGAGCGCGCGGGCGGTGTCGCCCCGGTAGGTCTCGGGGGCGCGCATGCCGAGCTTGAGGGTGTCGCCGTCGAACTCCTCGTCGGCGGCGAACGGCGAGACGGACCACCACATCATGTCCAGCTCGCGTGCGCGGTCGCGGACGTCCGCGATGGACCACAGGGAGGCCGCGCCGACGTCGATGGGTGCCTCGCCGCCGCCCGCGCTGGCGGCCCAGGACGCGTGGAGGAACTCCTGGGAGGTGGCGACGAGGTCGGAGGCGCGGGTACGGACCCGCTCCGGGTCGCAGACCACGGCCATCGCGCCCTTGGGGAGCACGTCCAGCAGCAGTTCCATGTCGTCGACGAGGACGGGGGCGAGGGACTCCATGCCCTCGACCGCGATGCCCTCGGCGATCTTGCCGAGCAGTTCGCCCAGCTCGGGGTGTGCCTCGGCGAGGGCACGGGCGCGGGCGCGTACGTCGTCGGTGAGGAGCAGTTCGCGGCAGGGCGGGGCCCACAGGCCGTGTTCGGCGACCTCCAGGGAGCGCTGGTCGGCGACCTTGAAGTAGCGGATCTCCTCTACGTCGTCGCCCCAGAACTCGATGCGCAGGGGGTGTTCCTCGGTGGGCGGGAACACGTCCAGGATGCCGCCGCGTACGGCGAACTCGCCGCGCTTCTCGACCAGCTCCACGCGCGCGTACGCGGCGGCCGCGAGGGCTTCGACGGTCTCGTTCAGGTCGGCGGTCCGGCCGGTCCTCAGCGATACGGGTTCCAGGTCGCCCAGGCCCTTGACCTGCGGCTGGAGTACCGAGCGCACGGGGGCGACGACGACGGAGACGGGGCCGGTCTCGGGGTCGTCGGGGCGGGGGTGGGCCAGGCGGCGCAGTACGGCGAGGCGGCGGCCGACGGTGTCGCTGCGGGGGCTGAGGCGTTCATGCGGGAGGGTCTCCCAGGAGGGGTACTCCACGACGCCCTCGGAGGGCAGCAGTGAGCGCAGGGCCGCGGCCAGGTCCTCCGCCTCGCGGCCGGTCGCGGTCACGGCGAGCACCGGGCGGGCGGTGTCGCGGGCCAGGGCGGCGATCGCCAGGGGGCGGGCCGCGGGGGGACCTACGAGGTCGATGTGCGGGCGGTTGCCGTCCGTGGCCGCGGTGATCGCTTCCGCGAGGGCGGGGTCCTTGACGACGGCGTCGAGCAGACCGTGCAGGCTCATGGAGGGGGCTTTCCGTCCTGGGGGTGGGAACGCGAATCGCCCGACTCGTCGTACGGGCCGGGGGCCTTCCAGCGTACGACGCTGCGGTCCGGCTTGGCGGAGGCTGTGGACAACGTCTGTTTCTTGAGCGCTCTGTGCTGCGGCTCGTGTGCCAGTGGTTCTGCTCCCTGAACCCCCGGTTTCCCGCTCAGGCCGCCCGTCTCGGTTGGTGAAGAGGGGGACCTGGACGACAAAGGCCGGTGC
>NZ_JBHXLV010000148.1:0-16419 GCF_042721685.1 Streptomyces sp. NPDC058459
GGGGGGGGGGGGGGGGGCGAGGGGGCGCGATATCTGGGCCACCGCGGCGCACGGGGACCGGGGCACTCCCGGCGACGGTCGCACCGGAGTCACCGGCGGCAGGGAGTGGCGCGCCGGAGCGGCCAAAAGCCGCCGCGCGGCCACCGGAGGCGAGCGGTGCTCCGCCGGCGACGCCCGGACGGTCAGCGCGTGCACGGCCGGGGCCGGCCGGGACGGGCGCGGTCTGCCCGGGGGCATACGGGTGCGGGTCGGCCGGGGCGCGGGAGACGCGGGCCAGCCGGTCCCGGAGTTCGGCGCACCGGGCCGTGGCCCGATGGCTGTCGTCCCGGGCCCAGGCGAGGTCGACGCGGAGGGCCTCCGCCTCGGCGTGACCCGTCGCCTCGGCGAGGCGGCGGGTCAGGGCGGCCTCACGTTCGTCGGCGTCATGGCACTCACGGAGCGTGGCGTCGAGGCGGCGGGTCAGGGTGTCGTGGGTGCCGGGGCGGGCGTCGTACGCGGTGAGGGCGGCGGTGTGCAGGAGGCGGGCCCGCTCGCGCTCGGCGAGGGCCGGGGCCGTACCGTAGGCCGCCGCCAGGTCCCGGAGCAGGGCGTCGACCACGTCCCACGGGGGCACCTCGCGGCCCTCACGGCAGGCGCGCATGCCGTCCGGGTCGCGCCGCCAGAAGACCCCGCACCAGCCCGCGCCCTGGTCGAGTCGGGCCAGGAGGCCGTCCAGGTAGTACCCGAACTCCCCGAGCGCCGCGTTGAGTTGTTCCGCCATCACCCGGCTCCCGCCCGTTCACCAGCACTACGGGAGTCAGGCAACACCAGATGTGTTACGGACCTGCTACGCACGGTTTGCGGAACGAGGCAGCACCTCGGACGGGCACTCTCAGACGGGCACCAGCGCGCACCGGACGACCAGCTCGTCCATGGACAGCCCGAGCGCCCGCGCCAGTGCCGCCACGGTGAAGAACGCGGGGGTGGGCGCCCGCCCGGTCTCGATCTTGCGGAGGGTCTCGGCGGAGATGCCGGCGACCGCGGCGACCGCGGTCATGCTCCGCGCGCCGCGCGCCTCGCGCAGCAGCCTGCCGAGCTGTTCGCCGCGCTCACGCTCTTCGGGGGTCAGGGGGGTGCGTACCATGCCCACCATTCTAATACCGGTATAGTAATTGGCATGGTTGAACTCAAGACAGACGCCTCCATCGAGGCCATGTACACGTCGGGCCAGGTCGTGGGGCGTGCCCTGACGGCGGTCCGGGACGCGGCGGACGTGGGCGTGAGCCTGCGGGAGCTGGACGAGGTGGCACGGGAGGTGCTGCGCGCGGCGGGCGCGGCCTCGCCCTTCCTCGGCTACCGTCCCTCCTTCGCGCCGACCCCCTTCCCTGCGGTGATCTGCGCCTCGGTGAACGACGCGATCGTGCACGGCATCCCGACCGGCTACCGCCTGCGCGACGGCGACCTGCTCTCCGTGGACTGCGGCGCCCTGCTGGACGGCTGGGCCGGTGACTCGGCGATCAGCTTCGTGGTCGGACGCCCCCGCGCCGAGGACCTGGCCCTGATCGGCACCGCCGAGCGCGCGCTGGCGGCCGGGATCGGGGCGGCCGTCGTCGGCAACCGCGTCGGCGACATCGCACACGCCGTCGGCACGGTGTGCCGCGCGGCCGGGTACGGCATCCCCGCCGACTTCGGCGGCCACGGCATCGGGCGCAAGATGCACGAGGACCCCGGGGTGCCGAACGAGGGCCGGCCCGGCCGGGGCATGCCGCTGCGCCACGGGATGGTCCTGGCCATCGAGCCGATGCTGATCGCGGGCGGTGAGGACGGCTACCACCCCGACCCCGACGGCTGGACCCTGCGCACGGACGACGGCTCCCGCGCGGCCCACGCCGAGCACACGGTGGCCATCACGGACGCGGGCCCACGCGTCCTCACGGCCCGCGAGCCGGTGCGGCAGGGCGCGGGCTCGTAAGCGGGGGGCGGGCGGCGAAGCTTGCGGGTGCCCTTCCTCCCTGAGCATGACATCGTTTCAAGAGCGGCCGATCCGGGGTACCCGACCGCTCCGCACGCGTCGTCTGCGAAGGACGGAAACGATGACCAGCGGCTACATCGGCCCCGAGGGCGACCCCTTCGGGGAGTTCTTCTCCCGCTTCTTCGGCGGCACCGGGGGTGGCCAGGGCCAGCCCGGCGGCCCCCGTCAGATCGACATAGGCCGCCTGCTGAGCCAGCCCGCGCGCGAGCTGGTCAAGGGGGCCGCGCAGTACGCGGCGGAGCACGGCAGCCGGGATCTGGACACCCAGCATCTGCTGCGCGCCGCCCTGTCCAGCGAGCCCACCCGCAGCCTGCTCAGCCGGTCCGGTGCGAACCCGGACTCGATGGCCACCGAGATCGACGGCCGGGCGGGGCCCGTGCAGCACCCGCAGGGCAAGGTGCCGCCGACCGCGCTGTCCCTGACCCCGGCCGTGAAGCGGGCGCTGATGGAGGCGCACGAGATGGCTCGGGCCAGCGGCGCCGGGTACATCGGTCCGGAGCACGTGCTGAGCGCCCTCGCCATGAACCCGGACTCGGCCGCCGGGCACATCCTGCACGCGGCCCGGTTCAAGGCGGAAGCGGCTCCGCCCGAGACGCCCGACACCGCGCAGGGCCGCCAGGACCGCCCACGCCCCTCGTCCACGCCGACGCTGGACAAGTACGGGCGCGATCTGACCGAGCTGGCCCGCGAGAACCGGATCGACCCGGTGATCGGCCGGGAGAAGGAGATCGAGCAGACCATCGAGGTGCTGTCCCGGCGCGGCAAGAACAACCCGGTACTGATCGGTGACGCCGGCGTCGGCAAGACGGCGGTGGTCGAGGGGCTGGCGCAGCGCATCGCGGACGGCGAGGTGCCCGAGGGCCTGGAGGAGCGCCGGGTGGTGGCGCTCGACCTGACCTCGGTGGTGGCCGGCACCCGCTACCGGGGCGACTTCGAGGAGCGCCTGAACAACATCGTGCAGGAGATCCGCGCGCACTCGGACAAGCTGGTCGTGTTCATCGACGAGCTGCACACCGTGGTGGGCGCGGGCACCGGCGGCGAGGGCGGCGCGATGGACGCGGGCAACATCCTCAAGCCCGCCCTGGCCCGTGGTGAGCTGCACATCGTCGGCGCGACCACACTGGAGGAGTTCCGGCGGATCGAGAAGGACGCTGCGCTGGCCCGCCGGTTCCAGCCGATCCAGGTGCCGGAGCCCAGCGTCGAGGACGCCCTGGAGATCCTGCGTGGGCTGCGCGACCGCTACGAGGCCCATCACCAGGTCCGCTACTCGGACGAGGCGCTGGCGGCGGCCGTGGAGCTGTCCGACCGCTATCTCACCGACCGGCGGCTGCCCGACAAGGCGATCGACCTGATCGACCAGGCAGGCGCCCGGGTCCGGCTCGGCGCGCGGACCAAGGGCTCGGACGTGCGCGCCCTGGAGCGGGAGGCGGAGCAGCTCGTACGGGACAAGGACCAGGCGGTCGCTGACGAACAGTACGAGCAGGCGACCCAGTTGCGGGACCGGATCGCCGACATCCAGCGGCGGATGTCGGAGGCGGCCGACGACGGGGAGGCCGTGGAGGGGCAGAACCTCCAGGTGACGGCGGAGGACATCGCCGAGGTGGTGTCCCGGCAGACCGGGGTGCCGGTGAGCCGGCTGACCCAGGAGGAGAAGGAGCGCCTGCTCGGTCTGGAGGAGCATCTGCACGAGCGGGTGATCGGCCAGGACGAGGCGGTCAACGTGGTCGCGGACGCCGTACTGCGCTCCCGCGCGGGGCTGTCCAGTCCGGACCGGCCGATCGGCAGCTTCCTGTTCCTCGGTCCGACCGGGGTCGGCAAGACCGAACTGGCCCGCGCCCTCGCCGAGTCGCTGTTCGGCAGCGAGGACCGCATGGTGCGGCTCGACATGAGCGAGTACCAGGAGCGGCACACCGTCTCCCGGCTGGTCGGGGCGCCGCCGGGTTACGTCGGTCACGAGGAGGCGGGCCAGCTGACCGAGGTGGTGCGCCGGAACCCGTACTCGCTGCTGCTCCTGGACGAGGTGGAGAAGGCGCACCCTGATGTCTTCAACATCCTGCTCCAGGTTCTGGACGACGGCCGGCTGACCGACGCCCAGGGGCGGACGGTGGACTTCACCAACACGGTGATCGTGATGACCAGCAACCTGGGCTCGGACGTCATCACCCGGCGCGGTGCCGGGATCGGCTTCGGGCCGGGCGGCGCGGACGCGGACGAGGAGGCCCGGCGGGAGCAGATCCTGCGCCCGCTGCGGGAGCACTTCCGGCCGGAGTTCCTCAACCGGATCGACGAAGTCGTGGTGTTCCGCCAGCTCACACCCGAGCAACTGCGCCGGATCACCGACCTGTTGTTGAACGGTACCCGTGAACTGTCCAGCGCGCGGGGCGTGACGGTGGACTTCACCGACGCTGCCGTGGACTGGCTGGCCGAGCGCGGCCATCAGCCGGAGTACGGCGCCCGTCCGCTGCGCCGCACCATCCAGCGCGAGGTGGACAACCAGTTGTCCCGGCTGCTGCTGAGCGGCTCGGTGGCCGAGGGCGGCGAGGTGACCGTCGATGTGGCGGACGGACGGCTGGACTTCCGGGTCCAGGGCCAGGAGGCCCAGCCGGCCGAGGCGCGGCGCGAGGGCGCCTGAATCAGCGCCTCCGCCCGAATCGGCGCCTCCGCGTCAGCCCGTGGGGTTCACCACCCTGGCGGAGCCGCCGCCGCGCCGGGTCGTCTCGGCGGCGGCCAGCCACTTCCCGTCCGGCAGCCGCTGCACGCCGGTCGCGGCGCCGATCTCGGGGTTGACCTTGAAGCGGTGCCCGAGCTGCTCCAGCCGGTCCCGCAACGCGCTGTCGTACAGGGCGGGTTCGAGTTCGGTCTGCGCGGAGTTGCGCTGGCTGGCGCGGGGTGCGGCGATGGCGTCGACCAGCGGCAGCCCCCGGTCGAGGAACCCGGTGAGGGTCTGCAGCACGGTGGTGATGATGGTGGCGCCGCCGGGCGAACCGAGCGCGACCACAGGCCGGTTGTGCCGGTCCAGGACGATGGTCGGGGAGATCGAGGAGCGCGGACGCTTGCCGGGACCGGGCAGGTTGGGGTCCGGGACGCCGGGGCTCGCCGGCGCGAAGGAGAAGTCGGTCAGCTCGTTGTTGAGCAGGAAGCCCCGGCCGGGCACGGTGATGCCGCTGCCGCCGGTCTGCTCGATGGTGAGCGTGTAGGCGACGACGTTGCCCCACTTGTCGGAGACGGTGAGGTGGGTGGTGTTCTCACCCTCGTACGTGGTCGGCGCGGCCTTGCCGCTGGTCGCGCAGGCGGCGGGGTGGCGCGGGTCGCCGGGGGCCAGCGGGCTGGTCAGGACGGCGTCGTCCTTGATCAGGCAGGCCCGCGAGTCGGCGAACCGCTGCGACAGCAGCTGCCTGGTGGGTACGTCCTCGAAGGCGGGGTCCCCGACCCAGCGGCCCCGGTCGGCGAACGCGATCCGGCTCGCCTCGATGTACCGGTGCAGGTACTGGGTCTCGCTCTCCTTGGCGAGGTCGCTCCTCTCCAGGATATTGAGCGCCTCGCCCACGGTGGTGCCACCGGAGGAGGAGGGCGCGATGGAGTACACGTTCAGGCCGCGGTACGAGGTGCCGGTGGGTCGCTGGAGTTTCGCGCGGTAACTCGACAGGTCCTTGGCGGTCAGCTTGCCGGGGCGGGCGTTCCAGCCCGAAGAGGGGTCGGCCGGGGGCTTGTTGACGGTGGCGAGGATGTCCCTGCCGAGGTCACCCCGGTAGACGGCGTCGGCACCCTGGCGCCCCAACTCCTCGTAGGTCCTGGCCAGATCGGGGTTCTTGAAGGTGGAGCCGACGACGGGCAGCCTGTCGCCGGGCAGGAACAGCCGGGCGGTGTCAGGGAAGTAACGGAACCGGGTCTCGTTCGCGGCGGTCTGCGAGCGGAAGGTGTCGTCCACGGTGAAGCCGTCGCGGGCGATCCGCTCGGCGGGCCGCAGCACCTTGGCCAGGCTGTCGGTGCCCCAGTTACGCAGCGCCGTCTGCCAGGTGGCGGGGGTGCCCGGCGTGCCGACGCTCAGCCCGCTGGTGACGGCGTCCGCGAAGGCGAGCGGCTTGCCGTTCTCCAGGAACAGGTCGGAGCGGGCGCCGAGCGGGGCGGTCTCGCGGCCGTCGATGGTGTGCACGGTACGGGACTTGGCGTCGTAGTAGACCAAATAGCCGCCTCCGCCGACGCCCGCCGAGTACGGCTCGGTGACGCCCAGCGCGGCGGCGGTGGCCACGGCCGCGTCGACCGCGTTGCCGCCGTTGCGCAGGACCTCGATCCCGGCCGAGCTGGCGTCGGCGTCCACGCTGGAGACCGCGCCCCCGTAGCCGACCGCCACGGGCACCTTCCCGCCGGGCCCGCCCGGCGTCACCGGTGGAGCGGCGGCTCCCATGGACGACACGACGGCGGCCGACACCACCAGCACCGTCAGCTTTCGCGTACCAGGACGACCCATCCGAACCTCCCGAGAGCACCGTCCGCGCAGCGTAACCAGATCCCCGAGGCCCCCGACAGTATGCCTCGCGGCCCGGGGGCTCGCATGTGGACTCAGCCCGCCCGGATGGTGTGCAAGGCCATCACGGGGTCGACCGGTGGCACCAGTTCCCGGGTGGCGATGTCCACCAGCCCGGTTGGAGCACTGCCGTGGCCGAGCCCGGTCACCTGGGCGACGACCTGGCCGTGGGCCGGCGCGGGCACCCGCTGCCGCAGCAGGTGCGTGGCGGGAATCCGGCCCCACTCCGTGACGGCGGCCCGGACCGACCGTGTGCAGCCCGCCGTCCACCCGGCCGACCGGGTACGGGCCGACTGCTGCCGGTAGGCACGCTCCAGCTCTTCCTCGACGATCCGCACCGCGGCATCCAGCTCCCTCACGCGCCCGGCATCGCGTACCAGGCCCACACCCCGTCCCTCCGTGTTCCCGGACCCGCTACCATCCGGCCGCATGAACGACGACGTGCGCAACATCGTCCTGGGTGTCATAGCCGCCGGCATCAATGCCGCGATCGGATGGCTGGCCCGGACCTACCTGTGGCGGCGGAAGCTGCGGCGGAAGCAGGTGTTCTTCGGGCTGCCGGACAACTCGGAGACGCTGTTCGTCGTGAACAGGGACCCGCGGGCGACGGAGCCGGCGGTGCACCGGTTCGACGTGTTCGCGTTGCTGGAGCTGTCCGCGCTCATCAAGGACTGCGGCGCGCACCTGCAGTTGATGACGCAGGACGTGTCGCACCAAGGCTTCGGCGAGCGCACCGAGTTCTGCGTGGGGGGTCCGGCCTCGAATCGGCGGATGCTCGCGCACATGTCGGCGATGCTGCCGGGCGTGCGGATGAACACCGACAAGGATGAGGGGCCGGATCGGGGCGCGTTCCGGATCGGTACGGAGACCTACCGGATGGAGCCCGGCACGACCGAGTACGTGCTGCTGGCGAAGGTCTCGGCGGGACGGCAGACGCGGCCGGTGTTCCTGTTCTGCGGGCAGCGGGCGATCACCAATCAGGCCGCGACCCGCTATCTGGCCCGCAACCACGAGCGGTTGGCCCGCAAGCACGGCTCCCACTCGTTCGTGCTGCTGCTGAAGGTGGTCAACTCCCAGGCGTACGGCCCGGATCTGGTGGAGCTGATCGCCGATGTGACCCGGGCGGCGCAGGCCCCGTTCCCGGAGACCGAGGAGACCGAGGAGTCCGAGGAGTCCGAGGAGACCCCGGCTCCGGCGACGCCCGCCTCCTAGCGTGGCGTGCGACCTTCTCCCCCCATTGTTACCAGCGCGTAACTTACCGACAGGTTACTTGAGGTGAGGAAGCCCACTACTGTCGGGTCACTCTCACACTGGCACACGTCAGGAGTGACCCTGCCCCCCCACGCGCAATGGACCTGTTCTCCACGGCCTACGACGTCCCGGCCGGCCCTGGTGGCCGACACGGTCGATCCGCTCCATGTCGAGCACAACCCGTCCGGCGCGCGGCTGACCTTCTCCGCGCCCGGGGACGACCCGTCGTACGTGTCGGTCCCCCTGCGCGAGCAGTGATCTCCGGCCGCCGCCGGACGAGCATGGCCCGTGTGTACCGCGGCCTTCGTCACGGCTTCGGAGCCGTGGGTGGCTCCCCACCCGGCAGCGGCGCCCCAGGGCCGGGCGCGGCGACAACCGCGGCCTCGGTCTTGGGACTGCGCTGCTCCCGGCGGGACACCCGGACGGCGCACCACGAGAGCAGCATGCACATCCCGATGTAGATCGGCGAGATCACCATCACCACGGGGATGAACGGCAAATCGTAGTCGAGGTTCGAGGCGATGAGCTTCCCGGCGTGGAGGAACTCCTCGTAGGTGATGAGGAAGCCCAGCGAGGTGTCCTTCAGCGCGACCACCAACTGGCTGATGATCGCGGGCAACATGGCGCGCACCGCCTGCGGTACGAGCACATAGGACATGACCTGGGTTTTACGCATGCCGAGAGCGAACGCGGCCTCGCGCTGGCCGCGTTCGACGGCGTTGACGCCGGAGCGGAGGACCTCGGCGAGCACCGAGCCGTTGTAGAGGGTCAGTCCGGCGACGAGGGCGGGCAGCGGCTGCACCTTGAGCGCCACGAAGATGAAGAAGATCATCACCAGCACGGGCATCGCGCGGAAGAACTCCACGACGAGCGCGGCCAGCCGGCGCACCGGGGCGTGGTCGGAGAGGCGTCCGGCCGCCAGCACCCCGCCGAGGGCGAGGGAGAGCACGGCGGCCATGGCGAACGCCTTGAGGGTGTTGCCGAGGCCGCGCAGCAGCATTTCCTGGACGCCCTCGTACGCGAACGGCATCCATTTGGTGGCGGTGAACTGGCCGGTGGAGAACAGGAGATGGAGCACCCAGGCGACCAGGCCCAGCAGGACGGCGGTGGACACCGCCGCGTACAGCGCGTGCCGCCGGCGGGTGGTGGGGCCGGGGACGTCGTAGAGCGCGGTGGTCTCGGTCGTCATCGGACCACTCCCCACGTGCGTTCCAGCAGGTTGAACAGGGCGCTGATGGCGAGCGTGATGATCAGGTAGCCGACGGCGATCCAGACGAAGGTCCAGATGATGTTGTAGCCCAGCTCGCTCAGCGTCCTGTAGGTGCCGAGCAGTTCGGTGACGCTGAAGGCGCCGGCGATGGCGGAGTTCTTGGCCAGCGCGATCAGGGTGGAGCCGACGGGCGGGATCACGGAGCGGAACGCCTGCGGGAGCACGATCACGCCGAGCGTCTGCGAGAAGGTCATCCCGAGGCTGCGCGCGGCCTCGCCCTGGCCCCGGGGCACGGTGTTGATGCCGGAGCGCAGCGCCTCGCAGATGAACGCGGAGGTGTAGCAGCCGAGCGCGAGGACGGCGAACGCCTGGAAGGGCAGCACGAGTCCGAACCGGGGCAGTCCGAGCAGTACCGCGAAGAACAGCAGGGTGAGCGGGGTGTTGCGCAGCACGGTCACCCACACCGTGCCGAAGACCCGCAGCGAGGCGACCGGCGCGACCCGGAAGGACGCCATCAGGAAGCCGAGCGCGAGGGCCAGCAGCGAGGCGTAGACGGTCAGTTCGACCGTGCCGAGGAATCCCTGCCAGTAGAGGGCGAAGTTGTCTGTCAGTACGTTCATGGCGTCCTCGGTCAGCTCGCCGGGTAGCGGTCGATGGGCGGCGGCTTCGGCGCGGGCACACCGGACAGGCCGAGCGTGGCGTCGTACGCCCTCTTCCAGTCGCCGTTCTTCTCGCGGGCGGCGAGGGCGGTGTCGAGGGCGAGGCGCAGGGCGTTGTCGTCGCGCGGGACGCCGATGCCGTACGGCTCCTTGGAGAAGGGCCTGCCGACGACCTTGAGTTCGTCGGGGGCCTTGGCCGCGTAGCCGATCAGGATGGCGTCGTCGGTGGTGACCGCGTCGACCTGGTAGGTGAGCAGGTTGTCGACGCACACCGAGTAGGTGTCGTAGGCGACCAGGATCGCCTTCGGATAGTCGTCCTTGATGCGCTGGTACGGGGTCGAGCCGGCGGCCGAGCAGACGCGTTTGCCGGCGAGGTCCTCGGGCCCGTGGATGTCGTCGGTGCCCTTGCGTACCAGCAGGGACTGGCCGGCCAGGTAGTAAGGGCCCGCGAAACCCACCAGCTTCTCGCGGTTGGCGTTGATGGTGTAGGTGCCGACGTAGTAGTCGATCTGGCCGTTCTGCAGGGCCGTCTCGCGGTTGGCGGAGGCAATGGTGCGGAAGCGGACGCTGTCGCCGGGGAAACCGAGGGAGGCGGAGAGCATCTTGGCGATCTCGATGTCGAAGCCGGAGTACCGGCCGCTCGCCGGGTCCTTCTCGCCGAGGTAGGGCTGGTCCTCCTTGGCGCCGACGACGAGGTGGCCGCGCTTCTCGGCGCGGACCCAGGTCGGGGAGCCGGGCAGGCTGAAGTTCCGGTCCACCGCGTAGTGCGGGAGCTGGTCGGGGGCGGGGCCCTTGGCGGGCGGGCTGCCGTCCTTGCCGCAGGCGGCGAGCAGGACGAGCGGGGCGAGGGACGCGAGGAGCAGGGCGATGGCGCGGGGCGCGCGGGTGTGGCGGGACATGGGTCGCACTCCCCCGGTCAGTGCTTGAGAATCTTGGAGAGGAAGTCCTTGGCGCGATCGCTGCGCGGTGCGGTGAAGAACTCCTCGGGGGTGCGGTCCTCCACGATCCGGCCGTCCGCCATGAAGACGACGCGGTTGGCGGCGGAGCGGGCGAAGCCCATCTCATGGGTGACGACGATCATGGTCATGCCCTCGCGGGCGAGCTGCCGCATGACCTCCAGCACCTCGTTGATCATCTCGGGGTCGAGCGCGGAGGTGGGTTCGTCGAAGAGCAGCGCCTTGGGGTCCATGGCGAGGGCGCGGGCGATGGCCACGCGCTGCTGCTGGCCGCCGGAGAGCTGGGCCGGGTACTTGTCGGCGTGGGCGGACAGGCCGACCCGGTCGAGGAGTTCACGGGAGCGGCGGTCGGCGTCGGCCTTCCTGCGTCCGCGCACCTTGGTCTGCGCGAGGGAGACGTTCTCCAGGACCGTCTTGTGGGCGAAGAGGTTGAACGACTGGAAGACCATGCCCACTTCGGCCCGCAGCCTGGCCAGCGCCCGGCCCTCCTCGGGGAGTGGCCGGCCGTCGAGCGTGATGGTGCCGGACTCGATGGTCTCCAGCCGGTTGATGGCCCGGCACAGCGTCGACTTCCCCGACCCGGAGGGGCCGACGACCACGACCACCTCCCCCTTGCCGACGGTCAGGTCGATGTCCCGGAGGACATGCAGCGCCCCGAAGTGCTTGTTGACGTCACGCAGTTCGATCAACGGATCGACGGCCATCCGCAGCCCTACTCACTCTCGGCCGAGTCGTAGTGGCCGAAACTATCCAGAGCGTGCTGGGGCGCGCGGACGACACGCACTTGGGGGCATTAGCCGTATTTACGACCCCGTTGCACGGTGCCGGGACGTGCCGGGGTCACGGTTCGGCGATCTCCGCGTAGAGCTGGGACAGTTCGGGAAGGCCGCTGGCGGCCCACTGGCGGCCGGGCTCCATGACCCCGACCTCCCGGCCGGAGGCGAGGCGCAGGACCGGTTCTCCGTCCGGCCTGATGCGCCAGGCGGCCCCGGGTACGGTGCGGACGACGACCGTGCCCAGGTAGAGCCCTGCGTCGTTGCCCAGCCAGGGCAGTGCCTCGGGGTCGTCGCGCCAGCGGGGGACGAGCTGGTCCAGGGCCTCCAGGGAGGCCGGGGTGTCGTCCAGGCGGACGCCCGCCCGGTCCGCCTGGGAGCGCAGCAGCTCGCACTCGGAGAGCAGCGCGGCGATGGCCTCGGGGTCGGCCGGGAGCGCCGCGTCACCGCTCTTGCCGCGCCGGTGGCCCAGGAACGGGATGTTCATGGACCCCAGGGTGGCATCAGACGTCGAGGTCGACCACCACCGGCGCGTGGTCGGAGGCGCCCTTGCCCTTGCGCTCCTCGCGGTCGACGTAGGCGTCCTTGACCGCGCCGGCGAACGGGCCGTTGCCGTACACCAGGTCGATGCGCATGCCGCGGTTCTTGGGGAAGCAGAGCTGGCGGTAGTCCCAGTACGTGAAGGGGTGGTCGTACTTCAGCGGGCGGGGCACCACGTCGCTGAGGCCGGTCTCGCGCAGGGCGGTCAGGGCGGCGCGCTCGGCGGGGGTGACATGGGTGGCGCCCTCGAAGGCGGCGCGGTCGTACACGTCGTCGTCGGACGGGGCGATGTTGTAGTCCCCGAGGACGGCGAAGGGGCGGCCGCCCGCCGCGTCCCCGGCGACGGCGGTCCTGAGGGCGTCGAGCCACTGGAGCTTGTACGCGTAGTGCGGGTGGTCGACCTCGCGGCCGTTGGGCACGTACACCGACCAGACGCGGACCGGGCCGCAGGTGGCCGACACCGCGCGGGGTTCCAGGGCGCCCTCGTAGCCGGGGTCGCCGGGAAGGCCCTTGACCACGTCCTCCAGGCCGGCTCGGGAAAGCACCGCCACGCCGTTCCACCGGCCGGTGGCGTGGATCGCCGCCTCGTACCCCAGCTCGCGCAGTGGCTCGACGGGGAACTGTGCCTCGGCGACCTTGGCCTCCTGGAGGCAGAGCACATCGGTGCCGCTGCTCTCCAGCCAGGCGAGCAGCCTCGGGAGGCGGGCGGTGATCGAGTTCACGTTCCAGGTGGCGATACGCATGTTCCTCAACCTACCCGCCGGGTCTGACAACCGGGCTCACAGCTCGGCGGAGGCCCCCGGTGCCAGGCGCAGGTGCTCGGCGCCGGCCAGGCCGCCGATCTGGCGGTCGTAGACCGGCCGGGCCAGGTCGGTGAGGAGGGCGTCGTGGATGTCGTAGGCCCGGCGGGGCTCGACCTCGCGGACGTAGTCGATCACCTCGGAGATCTTGTTCCACGGTGCCATCACCGGCAGCATCAGGGTCTCCACCGGCTGGTCGGGGACGGTGAGGGCGTCGCCGGGGTGGAAGACCTTGCCGCCGTCGATCAGGAAGCCGACGTTGGTGATGCGCGGGATGTCCGGGTGGATCACGGCGTGCAACTCGCCGTGGACCCGTACGTCGAAGCCGGCGGCGGTGAAGGCGTCGCCGTGGCCGACGGTGTGCACGCGGCCGGGGAAGGCCGCCGTGAGCTGGTCCGCGACCGACCTGAGGGTCCAGATCTCGGTTTCCGGGCGGGCCTCCAGCGCGGAGCGCAGCCGGCCCTCGTCGAAGTGGTCCGGATGCTCGTGGGTGACGAGGACGACGTCCGCGCCGAGTGCCGCGTCCTGTTCGCTGAACCCGCCGGGGTCGATGACGAGCGTCCGGCCGTCCTTCTCCAGGCGGACGCAGGAGTGGGACTTCTTGATGAACTTCATGACTTCCCGTCCTGCCGGTTCGGCTGCGTCGATTCCATCGTGCCGCGTCGGGCGGCCGGGGGCCTCACTCGGCGGGCATGGTCTCCTCGCGGATGACCTGCCGAGCCACCCGGAAGGCGCTGTTCGCGGCCGGGACGCCGCAGTAGACGGCGGCCTGGAGCAGCACCTCCTTGATCTCCTGCGGGGTGAGGCCGTTACGGAGCGCGGCGCGGGTGTGGACGGCCAGATCCTCCAGGTGGCCGCCCGCGACCAGCGCGGTGAGCGTGACGCAGCTGCGGGACTTGCGGTCGAGGCCCGGCCGGTCCCAGACCTCGCCCCAGGCGTAGCGGGTGACGAGTTCCTCGAAGTCCCCGGAGAACGCGTCGGCCCGCGCGAGGACCCCCTCGACGTGCGCGTCACCCAGCACCTCGCGGCGGATCTTCAGACCCGTCTCGTACCGGTCCGACGGTGTCACCGGCCGCTGCGGCTCGGCGGCGGACCCGATCTCGGCGACCGGCACGGTGCGCGGCGGCGTGAGGGAGGCGGGGGCGGGGGCCGGGGTGGGCGTGGCGACGGGGGCCGGAGTGACGGGCGCGGCGGCGGCCCGCAGGGCAGGCCGGCCGGTGTCGAGGGTCTGCTGCCAGGCGGTGGAGAAGTGCCGGACCAGCAGGTCGGTGACGGCTGCGGGCTGCTCGACCGGCACGAGGTGGGAGGCGCCGGGGACGACCGCGAGCCGGGCGTCCCGGATACCGGCGACCAGGGTGCGGGCCTCGGCCGGGCCGGTCACCTGGTCCTCGGAGCCGACCAGCACGAGCGTGGGCACCCCGATACGGCCCAGTTCCGGGCGTACGTCGAAGGCGGCGAGCGCCTCGCAGGAGGCGATGTAGCAGCCGGGGTCGGTGGTGCGCACCATCTGCACCGCCCACTCGGTGATCGCGGGCTGGGCGGCGGCGAAGCCCCCGGTGAACCAGCGGTCGGGGGCGCTTCGCGCGATCGGGTCGAGCCCGTTCGTGCGTACGGTCACGCCGCGCTGACGGAATTCGTCGGGCGTGCCGAACCGGGGCGAGGCGGCGACCAGGGCGAGCGAGGCGAGCCGCTCGGGGTGGCGCAGGGCCAGCTCGACGCCGACGGCGCCGCCGAGGGCGCAGCCCGCGTAGCCGAAGCGGTGCACACCGAGGCTGTCCAGGGTGGCCAGCAGGCGTGTGGACAGCTCCGCCACCGAGCCGGCCGGGTGGGCGGGGGCGCCGCCGTGGCCCGGCAGATCGAAGCGCAGGACCCGCCACTGCTTGACCAGTTCCGGCACCTGGCGGTCGAACATGTGCCAGGTCGTGCCCAGGGAGGGCGCCAGGATGAGGACGGGGGCGTCTTCCGGGCCGTCGAACCGGTACTGGAGGGTGGGGGTCTTCGTCTCGCTCACCGCACCACGCTAACCGCCCGGACGGCCTCTCCGGGCCGGGGGGCCCGGTGGCCGGCCGGGGGCTTCCCGGAAAGCGCGGCGAATCCTCACACGGTCTTCACGGCGCGCGTGGGGCGCTCAGAGGGAGTCCGGTATGTCCAGGGTGGTGAGGGCGGAGACCGGGTCGAGGTCGGGGGCGCCCCGGGGCCACCAGTCGTCCCGGCCGGGCTCCGACTCGTACGCGTACCACAAGCCGTCCTGGCCCAGGCGGAGCTGCGCGTGGCCCGCCGGGTGGGTGAGGTGGTTGCGCCAGGGGCGGAACGCGGGCAGGTCGGCCGCGAGCAGCAGGGGGCGGGCGCGGTCGAAGCGGCCCGCGGGCGGGTCCCAGGGCTCTTCCAGCACGGTCAGCCCGGCGAGGCCGCCCTGCCGCCAGGCGGCCACCGCGCGGGCCAGTTCGGCGGGGGCGCGGTCCACTGCGGTGGCGAGGGTGGCGTACAGGCTGCGGGTGGCCGCGGTCAGGCCGGAGCCGGGGCGGGCGGCAGCGAGACGCACCGCGTCCTGCCACAGCGTCAGCCCGCCCACCGGGTCCCGGCCGGTGGTGAGCAGCGTGTGGGCGCGGGCGGCGGCGTCGGTGGCCAGCTGGTCCAGCGCGAACGGGTCGGGTCCGCCGGGCGCCGCCGGGTACGCCGGTGGCGCCTCGGGGTGCGCGGGCGGGGGCAGGGGCGCCGGGAGCGGGGGCAGCGGGCGGCCGGCGAGCGCCTCCGACGCGCGTACGCCGGGCAGCGCGGCCGGACCCCGCTCCCGTGCGGCGCGGGCCGCGCCGGCGGCGCTGCGCCTCGACAGCGCGTCCAGCAGCTCCCGCTCACCCCGGCCGCGCAGCAGGAGCAGGACGAACGGGTCGGCGTCCAGCAGGCGGGCGGTCTGGTAGCAGATGGCGGCCGCGTGTTTGCAGGGGCGGCCGGAGTCGGGGCAGCTGCACTGGGGGATCAGGTCGCCGGGGCCGGGCAGCAGGGGGACTCCGCGGTTCGCCAGGGTGTGCGGCAGCTCCTTGTCGAGCAGCGCGGCGATGTCCGCCGGGCTGTCCACCGCCGCCTCCAGGAAGTGCTCCCAGTCCGCGTCGTCCAGTGTCCGCAGCCGCAGCTGCACCCGGTACGGCCGGGGGCGGCTCCCCCGCACGTACGCCAGCACCAGTCCCGGTGTCACGGTGATCGCGTCGACCTTGCCGGCGTCCGCGTAGCCGCGCCCCCGGTTCAGCCGGTTGACGTCGAGCGCGGTGTGCTCCAGGGCGTCGACCCACGCCTGGCCCCACCAGGTGGTGGCGAAGTCCCGCTGCGGCTCGGGGCGGGGGGCGAACGGGGGGAAGGTGCGGCGGAGTTCGGTGTCGCGGTGGGGGGTGGCCATGGACGGGGGGAGCCGCGGGGGCGCGGGGTGTCCGGCCGGGCGGGTCGGGGTGATGCCGGTGGCCGGTGGGGTCGGCTCGTGCTGGGGGGCCGGCTCCGGAGCGGAGGGCACGGGGCGCGACGGGATCGTCAGCGGGGTCACCGGGCCGGCCTTCGGCGCAGACGCCGTGCCTGCGGGCTCGGGGGTCCCGGGGTCGTCGGCGGGCGGCCGGGGTGCGGTGGCCTGGGGGTCGTCGGCCCAGTCGGGCATGCGGAAGGCGGTGCTGAGGAAGTTCCGGATGTCGCGGGCCGCTTGGGCTTGGGA
>NZ_JBHXLV010000149.1:0-16265 GCF_042721685.1 Streptomyces sp. NPDC058459
GGGGCGGTGCGCGTCCCGCCCCGGCGCGCGGGTATCTGAACCGCTTTCGGAACCCGTTGCCAGAACCCTTTGTTCCGGGCGGGAACAATGGGTACGGTCTTCCTGCACACCCCGTTCACAAGGCAGTCGGTCGACGGCCGGCGCCCCTGGGACGGTTAGGCTCTAGGCGCAAGGCGTGCCATCCGGCACCGCCCCGCACTGATCGCGTCACATCCACGAAGGAGATGCTCGTGCCGTCCATCGACGTCGTCGTAGCTCGGGAAATCCTGGACTCCCGAGGCAACCCCACGGTCGAGGTCGAGGTCGGCCTCGACGACGGCAGCACGGGTCGTGCCGCCGTCCCGTCCGGCGCCTCCACCGGTGCCTTCGAGGCCGTCGAGCTGCGTGACGGTGACCCGAACCGCTACCAGGGCAAGGGCGTCGAGAAGGCGGTCCTCGCCGTCATCGAGCAGATCGGCCCGGAGCTGGTCGGCTACGACGCCACCGAGCAGCGCCTGATCGACCAGGCCATGGCCGACCTGGACGCCACCGACAACAAGAGCTCGCTCGGCGCCAACGCCATCCTGGGCGTCTCCCTCGCCGTCGCCCACGCCGCCTCCGAGGCCAGCGACCTGCCGCTCTTCCGCTACCTGGGCGGCCCCAACGCGCACCTGCTCCCGGTGCCGATGATGAACATCCTGAACGGCGGCTCGCACGCCGACTCCAACGTGGACATCCAGGAGTTCATGATCGCTCCGATCGGCGCGGAGTCCTTCTCCGAGGCCGTTCGCTGGGGCGCCGAGGTCTACCACACCCTCAAGAAGGTCCTGAAGAACAAGGGCCTCGCCACCGGCCTCGGCGACGAGGGCGGCTTCGCCCCCAACCTCGGCTCCAACCGTGAGGCCCTCGACCTCATCCTTGAGGCCGTCAAGGAAGCCGGTTACACCCCGGGCGAGCAGATCGCCCTCGCGCTCGACGTCGCCGCCTCCGAGTTCTACAAGGACGGCAAGTACCTCTTCGAGGGCGAGGAGCGCTCGGCCGCGGAGATGACGGAGTACTACGAGGAGCTGGTCGCGGCCTACCCGCTGGTCTCCATCGAGGACCCGCTGTTCGAGGACGACTGGGCGGGCTGGAAGGTCCTCACCGACCGCATCGGTGACAAGGTGCAGATCGTCGGCGACGACCTGTTCGTCACCAACCCCGAGCGCCTCGCCCGCGGTATCGAGGAGAGCATCGCCAACGCCCTGCTGGTCAAGGTCAACCAGATCGGCTCGCTGACCGAGACCCTGGACGCCGTCGAGATGGCCCAGCGCAACGGCTACAAGTGCATGATGTCCCACCGCTCCGGCGAGACCGAGGACGTCACCATCGCCGACCTGGCCGTCGCCACCAACTGCGGCCAGATCAAGACCGGTGCCCCGGCCCGCTCCGAGCGCGTCGCCAAGTACAACCAGCTCCTGCGCATCGAGGAGATCCTCGACGACGCCGCGGTCTACGCGGGCCGCAGCGCCTTCTCGCGGTTTCGCTCTGCGAACCGGTAGGCACAGCAAGGGCTGATCCCCCCGGTGGGGCCCGGCGCGAGCCGGCCCCCGCCCGTCGTACGTACGTCCCCGGACCCGGTCCCGTACCGTGTCCGGGGACGTACGTACGTGTGAGGCCGGCACGAGCACGGCACAAGACGCACAGGCACAGCGCACGAGCACGGCACAAGACGCACAGGCACAGCGCACGAGCACGGCACAAGACGCACAGGCACAGCGGAGGCGGAGGGCCAGATGGCCGCGAGGGACCGGGACCGTTTCTCCACCACCACCAGGCTGCGGCTGCTCGGTGAGCAGACGGCGGCCCGGGTCTACCGGTCCCAGAACAAGCGGCAGGCCCGCCGCCGCCCCTCGCGCCTCACCGGCCGCGCCGCGCTGCTGGCCCTGGTGCTGTGCTCGCTGATCGTGGCGCTCGCCTATCCGATGCGGCAGTACATCTCCCAGCGCGCCGAGATCGCGGACCTGAAACACCGGCAGGAGCAGGCCCGCGCCCGGGTCGAGCAGCTCAGGGACGCCAAGGCCCGCTGGCAGGACGACGCCTACGCCGAGCAGCAGATCCGGCGCAGGCTGCACTATGTGATGCCCGGTGAGACCGGGTACGTCGTGATCGACCCGGGCGCCGCCAAGCAGTCCCGCGCCGACCGGGCGGCCGCCCACCGGCCCTGGTACGCGAACGTCTGGGACGGCGTCGACAGGTCCGACGCCTCCGACCAATGACCGGCACCCGCCGGTGACCGACGACAAGCCACTTACGGAAGCAGTCATGGAAACGCCCCCGCCCCACACTCCGC
The DNA here is from genome assembly GCF_042721685.1 of Streptomyces sp. NPDC058459. Classification (NCBI taxonomy): domain Bacteria; kingdom Bacillati; phylum Actinomycetota; class Actinomycetes; order Kitasatosporales; family Streptomycetaceae; genus Streptomyces; species Streptomyces sp. NPDC058459. The sequence goes on from NZ_JBHXLV010000149.1 coordinate 2,312, forward strand.
GTACCGAGCCCACCGAGGCGGACATCGCCGCCTTCGAGCTCCAGCTCGGCCGGCCGCCGCGCGGTCTGCGGGCCATCGCCCACCGCTGCCCGTGCGGTCAGCCGGACGTCGTGGAGACGGCGCCCCGGCTGCCCGACGGCACGCCCTTCCCGACGACGTACTACCTGACGTGCCCGCGCGCCAACTCGGCCATCGGCACCCTGGAGGCGGGCGGCGTCATGAAGGAGATGACCGAGCGCCTGCGGACCGACCCGGAGCTGGCAGCCGCCTACCGGGCCGCGCACGAGGACTACCTCCGGCGCCGTGACGAGATCGAGGTGCTGGCGGGCTTCCCCAGCGCGGGCGGCATGCCCGACCGGGTGAAGTGCCTGCACGTCCTGGTCGCCCACGCGCTGGCCGCCGGCCCGGGGGTGAACCCGCTGGGCGACGAGGCCATCGCCCTGCTGCCCGAGTGGTGGGCGAAGGGCCCGTGCGTGGTGCCGGGCGACGTCTGCGGCGCCGGGCCGGCCGGCTCCGGTACGAAGGAGGTCCGATGACCCGCGTGGCCGCCGTGGACTGCGGCACCAACTCCATCCGCCTGCTGGTCGCGGACGTGAACCCCGAGACAGGTGAACTGACCGACCTGGACCGCCGGATGACCATCGTCCGGCTCGGCCAGGACGTCGACCGCACCGGCCGCCTCGCCCCCGAGGCCCTGGAACGCACCTTCGCCGCCTGCCGGGAGTACGCCCGGGTCATCCGCGAACTCGGCGCGACGAAGGTGCGGTTCGTCGCCACCTCCGCCTCGCGCGACGCGGAGAACCGGGACGAGTTCACGCGCGGGGTCCTGGACATCCTGGGCGTCGAGCCCGAGGTCATCACCGGCGACCAGGAGGCCGAGTTCTCCTTCACCGGCGCGACCAGGGAGCTGTCCGGCAGCGACCACCTGGACAAGCCGTACCTGGTGGTGGACATCGGCGGCGGCTCGACCGAGTTCGTCGTCGGCGAGGACCACGTACGGGCCGCGCGGTCCGTGGACATCGGCTGCGTGCGCCTGACCGAACGGCACCTGGTGCGCGACGGCAAGGCCACCGACCCGCCCGCGCACGAGCAGGTCGCCGCCATGCGGGCCGACATCGCGGCCGCCCTCGACCTCGCGGGCGAGACCGTGCCGCTCGGCGAGGCGCGCACCCTGGTCGGGCTCGCGGGCTCGGTCACCACGGTGTGCGCCATCGCCCTGGAGCTGCCGGAGTACGACTCCACGCGCATCCACCACTCCCGGATCTCGCGGGCCCGCGTCCGCCAGATCACCGAGTGGCTGCTCAGCTCCTCGCACGCCGAGCGCGCGGAGATCCCCTGCATGCACCCCGGCCGGGTCGACGTGATCGGCGCGGGCGCCCTCGTACTGCTCTCGATCATGGAGCGGACCGGCGCCGAGGAGGTCGTCGTCAGCGAACACGACATCCTCGACGGCATCGCGTGGTCCGTGGCGTAGCCGTCATCCGGGCAATGGGCTCGTGCCTCGGTGCACGGCCCATTTCCGGGCGGCGGCGGTGAGCGCTGACCGGCGGGCCATGGGCCGGGTACGCTCCCGGGCTTCCCACGCGCCGAGCAGGGTGCGGGCGAAGAAATCGAGATCGCCGGGGTCGGCTGCGGCAGTCCATCAAGGCGCAGCCCAAGGTCGAGCGGCAGGGACGCGCTCATGCGCACGCGCTGCTCGCGCAGCGGCAGTACGTGTACGGGCATCTGGACGCGTCCTGTGACTCGTGGAGCCGGTTTCTGGACGACTACGAGCACATCTCGTCAGCTCGGGCCGACGACCACTTCGAGACGATGCGCACCCAGTTCCGGAGGCACGCGAACGCCCAGTCGGTGCGCGGCATCGCAGGACGGACGCAAGAGATCGCGGCGCTGAAGAGCTGAAGTCGGCATGCCGCTGGGGCGCCGGCCTCAGCCGAGGTCGAACAGGCTTACAGGCGCGGCTCGTTACCGCCCAGTATTATGCGGCTGAGCAGCCTGGACGACGTTTGAGCGCCCCCGTGCGGTAGCTGACACGCCGCTTCGCGGGGTTCTCGCCACAACCTTCGTGAAGTTCTTCACAAGGAAATCGGCCCCGGTGGGGGACAGGGGGGTCCGCATTGACCCGTTCGGGGTCCGGACGGCCCCCGGAGCATGATCACAACCGTATTGCGACGGGGTTTCGGCGGGGTGTCCGGAGCGCCTGCGCGGGGTGTCGCGCGAGGGGTCGCGGGGGTCGGAAAGCCAGCTCACGCGGCATTCACAACGGGCCGTGCTCACGTGGGGTTCCCCCTGGTGACCATGACCTGCGTCACGCGAGCGGCGGAGCATAACACACCCCCTCCCCAACCTTGTGAAGGGGCGCACGAGCTACCCCTGCGGGTGGGGTGGATACTCGATGCCATGAGCACCACGGAGCGTCCCAGGATCCTCGTAGTAGGCGGTGGGTACGTAGGCCTGTACGCGGCTCGGCGCATCCTCAAGAAGATGCGCTACGGCGAGGCGACCGTCACGGTCGTCGACCCCCGGTCGTACATGACCTACCAGCCCTTCCTCCCCGAAACCGCCGCCGGCAACATCTCCCCTCGCCATGTCGTCGTACCGCTGCGACGCGTGCTGCCGAAGGCGGAGGTCCTCACTGGCCGGGTCACCACCATCGACCAGGACCGCAAGGTCGCCACGATCGCCCCCCTCGTGGGCGAGGCGTACGAGCTGCCGTTCGACTACCTGGTCATCGCCATGGGCGCGGTCTCGCGCACCTTCCCGATCCCCGGCCTCGCCGAGCAGGGCATCGGTATGAAGGGCATCGAGGAGGCCATCGGCCTGCGCAACCACGTCCTGGAGCAGCTGGACAAGGCCGACTCCACGACCGACGAGGAGATCCGCCGCAAGGCGCTCACCTTCGTCTTCATCGGCGGTGGCTTCGCGGGCGCGGAGACCATCGGTGAGGTCGAGGACATGGCCCGCGACGCCGCCAAGTACTACAGGAACGTCTCCCGCGAGGACATGCGCTTCGTCCTGGTGGACGCCGCCGACAAGATCCTCCCCGAGGTCGGCCCCAAGCTCGGCCAGTACGGCAAGGAGCACCTGGAGAGCCGCGGTGTGGAGATCTACCTCTCCACCTCCATGGACTCCTGCGTCGGCGGTCACGTCGTGCTGAAGAACGGCCTCGAGGTCGACTCCGACACGATCGTCTGGACCGCGGGCGTCAAGCCCAACCCGGCTCTCACCCGCTTCGGTCTGCCCCTCGGTCCGCGCGGCCACGTCGACTGCCAGGCGACCCTCCAGGTCACCGGCACCGACTACATCTGGGCCGCCGGTGACAACGCCCAGGTCCCCGACCTCGTCGGCCGCAAGGCGGGCAACGAGAACGCCTGGTGCCCGCCGAACGCCCAGCACGCGCTGCGCCAGGCCCGGGTCCTCGGCGACAACGTGATCTCCGGCTTGCGGGGCTTCCCGCAGAAGGACTACGAGCACGCCAACAAGGGCGCCGTCGCGGGTCTCGGCCTGCACAAGGGCGTGGCGATGATCGTCATGGGCAAGATGAAGATCAAGCTCAAGGGCCGTCTCGCCTGGTACATGCACCGCGGTTACCACGGTCTGGCCATGCCGACCTTCAACCGCAAGATCCGCGTCTTCGCGGACTGGACCCTCGGCATGTTCCTCAAGCGCGAGGTCGTCTCCCTCGGCGCCATGGAGCACCCGCGCGAGGAGTTCTACGAGGCCGCCAAGCCCGCCCCGGTCGCCGCCGCGCCGAAGACCGAGGAGAAGGCGAAGGCCTCCTGACCTCGGGTCAGCCTCCGTACAGCGTTCGGCGCACACCGCCCGACCCGAAGGACCTTCCGCCATCCGTGGTGCGGGAGGTCCTTCGGCTTTCCCGCCCGGCCCGCACTTTTGCCCGGCCGTAATCCCGATGCGGGACTGTGCCGGGTACGCCACGGTGTTTACGTGGTAACGGACATCCGGGATCGTCGTCTTGGAGGTGTGCGTCATGGCCGACGCCGCGTCGCGCTTGGTGAGTGTCGCCGAACAGCTGCTGGGAGCCCCCCTCCCGCTGCGGATCCGGGCCTGGGACCGTTCCCAGGCGGGCCCGCCGGGTGCCCCCGTGATCATCGTGCGCAACCGGCGCGCCCTGCGCCGCATGCTGTTCAAGCCGGGCGAACTGGGCATGGCCCGCGCCTGGGTGGCCGGTGACCTGGACATCGAGGGCGATCTGTACACCGCCCTCGGCGCCATCGCCGGCCTGCTCTGGGAGCACGACGACGACGCCGAGGGCCGCTCCCTCGTCGACACGGTGCGCGACCCCGCCGCGCGGGCCGCCGTGCGCGAGCTGATCCGGCTCGTCGGACCGCCGCTGCCCCCCGCACCACCCCGCGAGGAGGTCCGCAGACGGCGCCATCTGCACACCCGCCGCTCCGACAAGCGCGCCATCAGCCACCACTACGACGTGGGCAACGACTTCTACGAGCTGGTCCTCGGCCCGTCCATGGTCTACTCCTGCGCCTACTGGGAGGACCCCGAAACAGCCGGCTCGCTGGAGAGCGCCCAGCGCGACAAGCTGGAACTCGTCTCGGCCAAGCTCGGCCTGAAGCCCGGTCAGCGGCTCCTCGACGTCGGCTGCGGCTGGGGCTCGATGGCCGTCCACGCCGCCCGTGAGCACGGGGTGGGCGTCGTCGGCGTCACCCTCTCCCAGGAACAGGCCGCCTTCGCCCGTAAGCGCGTCGCCGAGGAGGGCCTTACCGACCGGGTCGAGATCCGCGTCCAGGACTACCGCGACGTCCGCGACGGCCCCTACGACGCGATCTCCTCCATCGGCATGGCCGAGCACGTCGGCGCCGAACGCTACCTGGACTACGCGCGCGACCTGTACGGCCTGCTGAAGCCCGGCGGACGCCTCCTCAACCACCAGATCGCCCGCCGCCCGCAGCGCGACGAGACGGCGTACGAGATCGACGCGTTCATCGACTCCTACGTCTTCCCCGACGGCGAACTCGCCCCCCTGGGCACCACCGTCACCCAGCTGGAGCGGGCCGGGTTCGAGGTGCGGGACGTGGAGTCGCTGCGCGAGCACTACGCCCGCACCCTGCGCGCCTGGGTCACCAACCTGGAGGGCGACTGGGCGCGCGCGACCCGGCTCGCCGGATACGGCCGCGCCCGTGTGTGGCGGCTGTACATGGCCGCCTCCGCGCTCGCCTTCGAACGCGCCCAGATCGGCGTCAACCAGGTCCTGGCCGTCCGCACCCCCGACTCCGGCGCCTCGGGCCTCCCGGCCCGCACCCGCACCTGGAACGCCTGACCCGGCACGCACGGGGCCCCGATCCGGATTGCGGATCGGGGCCCCGAGGGTGTCGTACGGCTACTCGGCCTTGATCGCGCCCAGCATGTTCAGCCGGGCCGCCCGCCGGGCCGGCCACAGCGCCGCCAGCACGCCCACCAGGGCCGCCAGCAGCACGAACAGCGCCAGCCGGGACCAGGGCAGCACCAGCTCGTACGTCGCCATCTTGGTGCCCAGCAGCTCACCGGCCGCCCAGCCGAAGAACACGCCGAGCCCGATGCCCAGCACCCCGCCGAACAGCGAGATGACCAGGGACTCCAGGCGCACCATCCGCTTCACCGCCCCGCGCTCCAGGCCGATCGCGCGCAGCATCCCGATCTCCTGGGAGCGCTCGAACACCGACATCGCCAGCGTGTTGATGACACCGAGCACCGCGACCACCACGGCCATGCCGAGCAGGCCGTAGACCAGGTTCAGCATCAGCGTGAAGATCTTCGCGATGCCGTCGGTGATGTCCTGCTTGTCCTGCACCTGGATGGCCGGGTTGGAGCCGAGGGCCTTGGCCAGCCGGTCCTTGGTCGCGCCCGAGGCGCCGTCCGCCGTGCGGACCAGGACCTGCATGTCGGCCGGGGCGCGCAGGTGGGGGGTGAGCACCCGGTTGTCGATCATGATGCCCCGGATCAACTCGTTGCCCTCGTACACCCCGGCGACGGTCAGCGTGCTCTTCTTGCCGTCCTCGAAGTACGCGGTGAGCTTGGAACCGGCCTTCCAGCCGTGCTCCTTCGCCTGGTCGGCGTCCACCACGATCCGGGTGCCGGACACGTCGAACGTGCCCTGCTTCACCGTCAGGTCGGTCAGCTCGCCGATCGCCGAGCCGGTGACCCCGGTCAGGGACTCGGTCTCGCCGCCGATACGGGAGGCGCCGTCGCGGAGCGGGCTGGAGGCGGCGACCCCGTCGGTGGCGGCCAGCCTGGTGGCCACGTCGGGGGAGAGCGGGGTGCGGTTGGCCATCGAGACGACGTAGTCAGCGCGGATCGAGGACGCGGCCATCCTGTCGATCGACTTCTGCAGGCTGCCCGCCATCACCGTCATGCCGGTGATCAGGGTCAGGCCGATCATCAGCGCGGACGCGGTGGCCGCCGTGCGGCGCGGGTTGCGTACCGCGTTCTGCCGGGCCAGGAGGCCCGCGACGCCGAACAGGCGCAGCAGCGGGGCGGCCGCCGCGATCAGCGGGCGGGACAGCAGCGGGGTCAGCACGAACACACCGATGATCAGCAGCACCGCGCCGAGGCCCATCGCGCCCTGGCCCTTGTCGGTGTCCATGGTGGTGGCCGCGAGGACCACGGCCGCGCCGGCCGCGGCGAACAGCGCGCCGATGGTGTTGCGCACCACCAGCGAGCGGGTGGTGGCGGTGGCGTGCACGCTGCTCATCGCCGCCACCGGCGGGATCTTCGCGGCCCGGCGGCCGGGCAGCCAGGCGGCGAGCACGGTGATGACGATGCCTACGGCGAGCGCGGCGACCACCGTGCCCGGGGTGACCACCAGCGGCCCGTCCGGCACGCTCGCGCCGAAGGAGTTCAGCATGGCGCGCAGCCCGGCGCCGATGCCGACACCGGCGGCGAGTCCGGTCACGCCCGCGACCGTGCCGACCGCGAACGCCTCGGCCAGCACCGAGCGGGTGACCTGGCCGCGCGAGGCGCCGACCGCCCGCAGCAGGGCGAGTTCCTTGGTGCGCTGGGCGACCAGCATGGTGAAGGTGTTGGCGATGATGAACGTGCCGACGAACAGGGCGATGCCCGCGAACACCAGCAGCACCTGGCGCAGACCGCTCATCGACGCCGAGATCTGCTCCGCCTGGTCGGCGGCGAGCTTCTTCCCGGTGGTGGTGCTGACCTGACCGGCCGGCAGGGCCTTGTCCAGCGCGACCTTCAGGGCGCTCTGGCTGGTGCCGGGGGTGGCGGCCACGTCGATCTCGTCGTACGTGCCCTTCTTGCCGAACAGGGTCTGCGCGGTCGGCGTGTCGAAGAGGGCGAGGCTGCCCCCTGCGGCCACGTTGCCGTCGTCGGTGGTGAAGACACCGGCGACGCGCGGCGTCAGGACCGGCCCGTCGACCGAGAGGCGGACGGTGTCACCGACGCGGTAGCCCGTACGGCGGGCGGTCTCGGAGTCGATCAGCAGCTCGCCCTTGCCGTGCGGGGCGTGGCCGGAGACGAGCTTGTACCGGGCGTCCCCGGTGCCCCAGTAGTTGCCGCCCATGGACTGCCAGCCGTCGCCGACCAGCTTGCCGTGCTTGTCGGCGAGCGCGGTGAAGCCGCTGACCACACCGGTGGCGGAGGCGGCGCCGGGTACCTTCGCGGCCCGCTCCAGCAGCGCCGGGGTCAGGTCCGGGGTGGAGCCGACCCGGTCGCCGCTCGCCTTCTGGTGCTTGGCCTCGACGGCCACGTCGACACCGTCGAAGCCCTGGGCGGAGCTGTTCTCGAAGGCTCGGGAGAGGGTGTTGGTGAAGACCAGTGTCCCGGACACGAAGGCGACGCCGAGCATGACGGCGAGCACCGTCATCATCAGCCGGGCCTTGTGCGCGAGGACGTTGCGCAGTGCGGTGCGGAACATCAGCTCGTACGGCCCTTCGCGTCGAAGCGCTTCATCAGGTCGAGGACCGAGTCGGCCGTCGGGTCCTGGACCTCGTCCACGATCCGGCCGTCCGCGAGGAAGACCACCCGGTCCGCGTAGGCGGCGGCGACCGGGTCGTGGGTCACCATGACGACCGTCTGGCCCAGCTCGCGCACGGAGTTGCGCAGGAAGCCCAGCACCTCGGCGCCGGAGCGGGAGTCGAGGTTTCCGGTCGGCTCGTCACCGAAGATGATCTCCGGCTTGGAGGCCAGGGCGCGGGCGACGGCGACGCGCTGCTGCTGGCCGCCGGAGAGCTGGGAGGGCCGGTGGGAGAGCCGCCCGGACAGGCCGACCATCTCGATCACGCGGTCCAGCCACTCCTTGTCGGGCTTGCGGCCCGCGATGTCCATCGGCAGCGTGATGTTCTCCAGCCCGGTCAGCGTCGGCAGCAGGTTGAACGCCTGGAAGATGAACCCGATCTTGTCCCGGCGCAGCCGCGTGAGCTGCTTGTCCTTCAGCGAGCCCAGCTCGGTGTCGCCGATGCGCACCGAACCGGAGGAGAAGGAGTCCAGCCCGGCCACGCAGTGCATCAGCGTGGACTTGCCGGAGCCGGACGGGCCCATGATCGCGGTGAACTCGGCCTGCCGGAAGTCGACGGAGACCCGGTCCAGGGCGACCACTCGGGTCTCACCCTGCCCGTAGATCTTCGACAGCTCCGCAGCGCGCGCGGCCACGGCGGTGGTCCGGCCGGCGGTGGGTGTGGTGGTCACGGGCGGGGCTCCTGTCGGACGGCGGTCTCGGGGTCTCCCTCCATCGTCCCCGCTCCCGGGAGCCGTCCGGTCAGCCGCTGCTCCCGTTCCCGACCGCGACTGCGGGCGGACGAAGCGGAGCGGTGTCATACCTGGGGAGGACGGCCGACCCTGAGAGCGCGCACCGCCGGAACGGGGGGACCGCCCTTGTTCGGTAGGTGAAATTCCGTCATTCCGCGTACAGGCGTGCGGGTGTCCCGGCAGGCTGCTGGCAAGTGCGGATGGCTCATTCCGTGGTCTGATGCACCCTCAGACGTCAATAAAATAAGACAACATCGGTCCGTTCCTTCCGCTGTCCGGGTGAAGCCTCCCGATAGGCTTCAGCGCCTTGAAGCGGAGCCCACGGCCTGCCCGGATGGTGGAATGCAGACACGGCGAGCTTAAACCTCGCTGCCCCTTCGCGGGCGTGCCGGTTCAAGTCCGGCTCCGGGCACATTCCCTTGCCGTGACGGACCGGCCGGCACCCGCCTTCTCCCGTTTTCACCCCTCTCCAACCCACTTCACCCTTCTCCACCCCTCTTCACCCCTCTTCACCCCTCGTACACCGTCAGCACCGCGCCGTCGATCTCGATGCTGCGGCCCGCGCGCATGCCGTTGCGGCGCAGGGCGTCGAGGCAGGTGTGGAAGAGGGCCAGTTCCCCGGTGTCCAGGATGGCCGCGGCGAGGTCGAGGAGTTCACGGACCGCGCGGTCGGTGAGAACCTCGGGGAGGTCACCGGACAGGAGTACGACGGACTCGCCGTCCGGGCCCCTGACCACCGCGGTGGCCGGCCCACCATGCACGAACAACACGTTCCCCCCAAGGGCCCGTGGTCGTGCGGCTCTCGCTCCTCGGGCAGGACGAGAGACTAGCGGGGGATCTCGGCCTGTTCGGGTGGACTTGCATTCTTTTTCCGTGTTGGCGGAAGTGCGTCCGGTTCGGGGCGCCGGGCGGACATCCCGCGACATGAACCGGTGTGCGGGCCGGTCCCGCGGGTCCCTCTCGCGGGTCAGTCCCGCAGGTCAGTCCCGCAGGTCAGTCCCGCAGGTCAGTCCCGCAGGTCAGTCCCGCGGGTTTGGCTTCGACGAGCGGCCGAGCAGGGACTCCACCAGGGCGGTGACATGTCTGCGGTCGTCGGACGACAGCCGCTGCACGCTGGCGATCAGCAGCTCCACCTCGGGGTCGGCGGAGCGGGGCGCGGCCGGGGTGTCCGTCTCACCGGCCGGGCTGCCGTACACATGGATGCCGCACGCCTCGGCGGCCGCCCTGCGGACGGCGTCCAGCGGGATTTCGAGCCCCTTGGCCAGGCCCTCCAGGGTGCCGGCCTGGGGCATGCGCACCACACGCTCGGCGGTGGCCAGATGGTGGACGGTGGAACGGGGGACGCCGCCGCGTCGCGCCACTTCGCCGTAGGACCAGCCCTCGCGGTCCAGGCGCTCGCGGATCAACTGCTGCAGTGCGTTGGCCACCGTTGGTCACTTCCTGCTCGTCCTGCTCGCCGCTCGGCCGCACGTCCCTGTCGGGAGGGAGTCTACGGGCGAGTAGCTGAACCGCCGAAGGGGTGATTACCCGAAAGGGTTGCGGGCGGACCCCGTGAGGGCCTAGTGTCCAATCTCGTTGGACAGCTCGTCCGACCAAGTTGGACAGAGTCCGGGGGGAACCTGACTCGGTCCGACCGGAAATGCCCATTTCCCGAGGGGGAAACATCATGATGGACGCCCACGAGCTCGAGGCCGAGTCCGCCGAACTGCTGCCCGGCCGCGAGGCCCTCGGCAAGCTGAAGTTCAGCTTCGGCAAGACGGTGAACGTCACCAAGCACGTCGCCAACATCGAGGCCGCCAACCAGTCGGCCGCCCTCAACGACCACTCGGCGTGGTCCGTCGCCAGCTCCGGCGCCTCGCAGGCGATCAGCGTCAGCCAGTAGTCCGGACCGTCGGGAAACAGCAAGCAACCCAAGCAGGACAAGAGGGGAACATCATCATGAGCATGGACATGCGTGACCTGGACGCCGAGTCCGCGGAGCTGCTGCCGGGCCGCGAGGCCCTGGGCAAGCTGAAGTTCAGCTTCAACAAGACGGTCAACGTCACCAAGCACGTGGCCAACATCGAGGCCGCCAACCAGTCCGCCGCGGTCAACGACCACTCGCTGTGGTCGGACGCCCAGTCGCACGCCGGACAGACGATCACCGTCAAGCAGTAGCCCCACCGCCGCGACGGCGGTCACGGGGGCGGACCGCGCCTGGGCACGGGCCGGTCCGCCCCCGCGGCCGTGCCAGGGGAGGCGCGGCGGCGAGGCGGCATCGATGTGGGGGGAGACCACGGATGACGGTGCTGGGGAACGGCACGACCACGCTGTACGACACCGGACCGCTGCCCGGACCCGGTGGCTGGCCGGTGACGTACGAGCAGGTGGCGACCGGCAGCCTGCCGGCGGCCGGGGTGCCGGCCCGGCCCGTCCCGAGGCTGAGCGCCGGGATGCGGCTGCACGGCGAGTACCAGGGCTCGGGGTTCACCGAGTCCAAGTACATCGCCCGTCGGGGGGACGGGCAGGTCGTGCAGCTCTCGCGCCTGCTGTACCTGGTGGCGTCGGCCGTCGACGGGGTCCGCGACGACGACACGATCGCCCACCGGGTCAGCGCGCGCTTCGGCCGCGAGGTGAGCGCGGAGAACATCCGCTACCTCGTGGAGAACAAGCTCGACCCGCTCGGCGTGACCGTCCCGGAGGGCCAGGAGAGCGACGAGGTCGACGCCCCGCGCTCCGACCTGCTGCTCGCGCTCAAGGGCCACCGGGTCATCTTCGACGAACACCGCACCGCCCGGATCGCCCGCTCGCTCACCTGGCTGCACCGGCCGGCGGTGGTCGCCGCGGTGCTGCTGGCGGCCGTCGCCATGGACGTCTGGCTGTTCGGCTTCTTCGGCGCGATCGAACCGGTGCTTGAGGTGCTGGACCAGCCGGTGCTCATCCTGCTGGTCTTCGTCCTCACCGTGGCCTCGCTCGTCTTCCACGAGTTCGGCCACGCCTCCGCGTGCCGGTACGGCGGGGCCAGCCCCGGCTGCATCGGCTGCGGGCTCTTCCTGATCTGGCCGTCGATGTACACCGACGTCACCGACGTGTACCGGATCAACAAGGCCGGGCGCATCCGCACCGACTTCGGCGGGGTCTACTTCAACGTCGTCTTCATGCTGGCGATGGCCGGCGCCTACTTCGCCACCGGGGAGCAGTTCTTCCTTGCCGCGGTCTACCTCGGCCACTTCGAGATCCTGGAACAGCTCATGCCGGCCGTCCGCCTGGACGGCTACTACATCCTGGGCGACCTCGCGGGCGTCCCGGACCTGTACGGCAAGATCAAGCCGATCCTGCTCGCCCTGGTGCCGGGCGAGCGCGGGAAGGCGGCCCGCCAGGAGGTCGCCGGGCTGAAGAAGTCCGCGCGCGCCATCGTCGCCACCTGGGTGCTGACCATGGTGCCGCTGATCATCGGCGAACTGGGCTACGGGCTGTGGAACCTGCCCCGGATCATCAGCACGATGATCCGCTCGCTCACCGAGCAGATCACCGGCACGGGGTCGGCGTTCGCGCAGGGTGACGTGCTGCCCGGCCTCGTCGGAGTCCTCGGCACGCTGATGCTGCTGTTCCCGATGGCCGGTGTCCTCTATCTCTCCGTGAAGATCGGCGGCCGGCTCGTCCGGCTCGCCAAGCGCTCCACGGCCGGACGGCCCGCCCTGCGCGTCGCGCTGTGCGGGCTGCTGCTCGCCGGGCTCGGCGGGCTCGCCTACGCCTGGATGTCCGGGGTGACCCCGCAGCCGCTGCCGAAGAAGCCGCCCATCGCGCCGATCCTCCAGCCGGGGGTGCCCACCACCGCGCCGCCGTCCCCGGACGCCTCGACGCCGGGCACCGGTCCTGGGCGCACCCCCGGGGAGCCGGGCACGCCCTCCGGCGAGCCCTCGGCGACACCGGGGGCACCGGCCGGGGACAGGCCGGGGGACCCGAGCGTCGTGGCCTCGGCCGGTGGTGCCTCCGCCTCCGCGCCGCAGCCGTCCGCCGCCCCGTCGACGGCGCCGGACAAGCCGACGCGGGGCGAGGACGGGGCCGGGCAGAGCGAGAGCAGCAGCGGGGCACCGGCCGGCCAGCCGTCCACACCGCAGTCACCGACCCCGGTCACGGAGACCTCCCCGGTCCCCTCGGAGAGCGCCACGCCCACACCCACGCCGACCCCGGAGCCCTCACCGGCGCCGACCACCGCCGAACCGACGACCCCGGCGGCCCCGGCGACCACGTCCTGAACCGGCCGCGGCAAGGCCCAGCCCGGCCAGGTCGCCTGTGGTTCCGGCCGGCCCGCACCCGTCACCGGACCCCGTCCCGGCCCCCGGAGGGCTCGTCCCCCGGGCCCTCCGCCGGACCCGCGACGCCACCGCGGCAGCGATCCGCGAGCCCGGTGCCGTCACCCCGACCCCGTCGCGGCACGGGCCCGGCCGCGTCCGTGCGGGCGCCGGGCCCCCTCATCAGCACGTCATCCATTCCTCGGGAGAGAACCCATGAGCAGCCACCGGAAACCACGCAGCAGCCCGTTCAACGGGCGTGCCGTCCGGACCGTACTCCTCGCCGCCGGCGCCGCGGGCGTGGCCACCGCCGTGCCTGCGCACGCCGCGACCGGGCCCGCCCGGTCCGCCGCGGTCGTCTCGGACGGCGTGTACGCCAACGCCAACCGGCTCCACCACACCCAGGCCCGCGACTCCTTCACCATCCGCCAGTTCGACGAGGTCGACGCGACGTCCGTCCGCAACCAGGCGCGGGCGGTCTCCATGGGCTGTTCGGTCGACGACCACTGCCGGTCGGTCGCGCTGTCCTTCCAGATCATCACGGTCGCCGGGGACGCGCACCACCTGAAGGCGGTGAACGTCGGCAACGCGGCCAACACGTACTGCGACGGCTGCCAGACCCTGGCCGGCGCCTACCAGTTCGTCGTCTCCACGCCCCACCCGCTCACCCTGGACGCGGGGGCCCGCCGGCGGCTGGCCGACGTGCACCGCAGGCTGGACGCGCTGACCCGGTCCACGCTGCCCGCCACCGAACTGCGGGAGCGGGTGGACGCCCTCGCGGGCGAGGTGAGCGGCGTCCTCCAGGCCGCCGTGGCCAAGACGCCCAAAACGTCCGGGGCGTCCAAGGCATCCGGGGGCACGGAGAAGCCCGGCGTCACCCTGCACCGCCGACTGGACGGCTGGCCGGGCCACTGACCCCGGTCTGACCGTCCCTCCCGGCCGGCCGCCGGTACCCCGCGAGCGCCTCC
>NZ_JBHXLV010000150.1:0-16218 GCF_042721685.1 Streptomyces sp. NPDC058459
GTGTGGGCGCGGCGAGTGTGGGTACTCCGGACGCCATGAGCGTCACTTCACTGATCGACAGCGCCCTCGACCGCACCGTCGTCCTCGGCTACGGCTGGCCCGGCCTGTTCCTGCGCCGGGCGCTGCCGGACTGGCCCGACGGGCCCGAGCGGATGGACGGCAAGGTCGTCCTGGTCACCGGCGCCGGGTCCGGCGTCGGACTCGCGGCCGCCGTCGGCTTCGCCAGGCTGGGGGCGTCGGTGCGGGTACTGGGCCGCAGCGAGGAGCGGGCCGAGGAGGCTGCCGCGCTCACCCGGGAGCAGGCCGGCGACGATGTCGACGTGCGGCCCGTGGTGTGCGACGTCAGCAGCCGGGCCGCGCTGCGGGACTTCACCACGCGGTTCCGGGAGCAGGAGGACCGGCTGGACGTGCTGGTCAACAACGCCGGGGTGATGCCGGACGAGCGGCAGTACAGCGTGGACGGGGTGGAGCTGACCTTCGCCACGCATGTGCTGGCGCCGTGGGTACTGATCGAGGAACTCACCCCGCTGCTCGCCCGCGCGGCGCCCTCGGTCGTCATCAACGTGACCTCGGGCGGGCAGTACAGCCAGCAGCTGCCGGCGGGAGACCCGGAGTCCGAGGAGACGCCGTACAGCCCGAAGAAGTTCTACGCGCGGACCAAGCGGGCCCAGGTCGTCCTCACCGAGCAGTGGGCCGAACGGCTTCGGGACCAGGGCATCCATGTGCACGCCATGCATCCGGGATGGGCCGACACCAAGGGCGTACGCCAGTGGATGCCGGTCTTCCGGACGGTGACGTGGCCGATCATCCGCACCCCCGAACAGGGCGCCGACACGATCGTCTGGCTCGGCACGGCTCCCGAGGCGACCGACAGCGACGGGCTCTTCTGGCACGACCGCCGCCGTCGCCCCACCACGTACCAGATCGGCGCCGACCCCGACCCCGAGGAGGTCCGGGAGGAGCTGTGGGAGTACGTCACCTCACTCGCCCAGGGCGAGCGGTCCGCCTAGTTCCGTGCTCAGGTGCGGCGGGGCGGCGGCGGGGGCATGAGCCATCTGATCAGGGCCGTCACCGCTGTTCCGGCCGGGACGGCGCACCAGCGTTCGGTCCGGGGCAGGACCGCAAGGCCCAGTCGTGCGCGGGACCAGTCCGGGAGCAGGGACACGGCTGCCGCGCCGAGGACGAGGTACGGGGGCAGGACCGGCTTGGGGAGGGGCGGGCGCAGCAGGACGTAGCGCACCGCTTCCCGGGTCTGGGGGGTGAGGCGCAGCTCGGGGCGGTAGGAGTCGAGGCGTTCGTGGAGCTGCGCCAGTGTCGTCGGGGGGTTCTCGATGCCGAGCGCGGTGGCGACTCTGGCCATGTCGGCCACGTAGGCGTCACGGCCGGCGGCGTCCAACGGCCGCTTGCCGTAACGCTGGTGGGCGGTGAGGAAGCAGTACGCCTCCGCGCTGTGCACCCAGGCCAGCAGGTGCGGGTCGGCGGCATGGTAGGGCTCGCCGTCCGCCGTGCGGCCCCGGATGTGCTCGTGCACCGCCCGTACGCGGTCGACGGCTCGCTGGGCGTCGTCGGCCGCGCCGTAGGTGGTGTAGGCGAGGAACGTGCTCGTACGGGCCAGCCGGCCCCAGGGGTCGTTGCGGTAGTCGGAGTGGTCGGCCACCGCCGTCATCGCCAGCGGGTGCAGGGACTGGAGGAGCAGGGCGGCGAGTCCGCCGGGGAACATGGACGCGTCGCCGTGAACGACACGGATGGGGCGGTCGGCCGCGAACCAGCGGGGTCCGGGTGTGCCGTGTACGCGGCGCCTGCTCTCGAGTCCGCCGGGGCCGGCGACGCCACGGAAGAGGGCGTCCCCGAGCCTGCCGCGCAGACCGGGGCGCGGGGCCACCGTGACGGCTCGCGCGCTTTCGGGGCGGGGTCGCGCACGCGTGAGCGGGGGTCGGTCGGCCATCGCCCTGCCCCCATCCCTCGACTGTGACCGAGTGAACACGGCCGGGCCGGGCGGTGCCAGCCGCATCGTTAGTGCATCGGTTCCGGCGCGACGAGGGTCGAACGGCGGAAGCGGCCCCCGAAATCCGGTGGCGGCACCGGACCCCTTCCGGCGAGCATGCCCCGCATGAGCGAGCAACGCGCACGATGGACCGGGGCGACCGTCTACCCCGACATGTGGGTCGACCCGGGCGACGACCCGCGGAACACCGAAGGTCCCAGTCCGGACGGCGAGTCGGCGACGCTCCAGGACTTTCTGACGAACTACCGTCTCACCCTGCGGATGAAGTGCGAGGGTCTCGGCCCGGCGCAGCTCGCCCTCCGCTCGGTCCCGCCGTCGACGATGTCGCTGCTCGGGCTGGTCCGGCATCTCGCAGAGGTGGAACGGGACTGGCGGAACTGGATCAGCGAGGGCGAGCCGCTGCCGAAGCTGTACGGCGTCCGTGACGCGGACTTCGACGGCGCGGTCGCCGAACAGACCGTGGTGGACGACGCGTTCCGTGATCTGGAGCGTGAACAGGCCGCGACCGACGCGGCCTTGGCCGAGCACGCGGACCTGGGTGCCCGCGTGGGCAAGGACGGGATCGCGGTGCGGGAGCTGTTGGTGCACCGGATAGAGGAGTACGCCCGTCACTGCGGGCACGCCGATCTGCTGCGTGAGCGGGTCGACGGGCGAGTAGGACAGTAGGGAGGCGCGACCCTCCGGGGATTCCCCATGGCATTGCGTCGCACGCTGATCGATGTGACCCCGCTGCGGTCGTCACCGGGGTTCCGACGGTTGTGGATCGGCCAGACCCTGTCCGGCTTCGGCGGCCAGCTGACGCTGGTCGCCGTGATGTTCCAGGTGTGGCAGCTGACGAGGAGCCCCGCGTGGACGGGGGCCGTCGGGCTGGCGCAGGCGGTGCCGCTCATCGTGCTGGGACTGTTCGCCGGTGCGCTGGTCGACCGGGTGGACCGTCGGAGGCTCTACCTGATCACCACCGGCGGGGAGGCCGCGTGTTCGGTTCTCCTCGCACTTCAGGGTTTTGCCGGGCACGTTCCCGCCGTCGGTGTGCTGGGGCTCGTCGCCCTGCAGGCATGCTTCGGCGCGGCCGGCGGCCCGGCGTCGCGCACCTTCATTCCCCACCTGCTGCCGGGGCATGAGCTGGCGGCAGGACTGGCGTTGAGACGGATCTCCTTCCAGGGCGCCATGCTGCTCGGTCCCACGCTCGGCGGACTCATCGCCGGCGGGCCGGGAACGGGAGTCTGCTACCTGGTCGACGCCTTGACGTTCGTCGCCGCGTTCTACGGTGCCTTCGGCCTGCCGCGGCTGGGACCCGGGGAGAAAGCCGCCCGGCCCGGACTGCGGGGAGTGCTGGACGGGCTGGCGTTCCTGGGCCGCACCCCTGTTGTTCGCGGGGCCCTGCTGACCGACCTGGCGACCACCGTACTGTCGATGCCCATCAGCCTGTTCCCGTTGGTCAACGCCGAACGGTTCGGCGACAGCCCGCGCACCCTCGGGCTGTTCCTCACGGCCATCGCCGTCGGTGGGGTCGCCGCGTCACTCTTCTCGGGGACCTTCGTGCGCAGCTCCCGACCCGGGCTGGTCATGCTCGGCGGTTCCGCCGCCTGGGGCTCGGCGTTGACGCTGTTCGGCCTGTCGTCCGATCCCTGGGCGGGTCTGGCCCTCCTCGCCTTGGCGGGCGCCGCCGACACCGTCTCCGTGGTCTCCCGTAGCACGGTGGTGCAGCTGCACACGCCTCGTGAGCTGCTGGGCCGGGTGGGCGCGGCCGAGCAGATCGTCGGACAGGCCGGACCCGACCTCGGCAACCTGCGCGGCGGCCTGGTGGCCGGTGTCACCTCGGGGGCGGCGGCGCTCGTCAGCGGTGGTCTGCTCTGCCTCGGCGTCCTGGCCGTGGTGGGTGCCACGACCGCAGAGCTGCGGAGGCCCACCGCGCCCTCCTCGCCCCACCCGGCTCCAGCCGGCCCATGAGCCGTCGGAGCGGGCCGGACGGGGAAACCCGGTGGCCGTACGAAGCAGCCTGCGCCTACGTTCGCCCGTATGGCCGATGAGTACTTCGAGGACGCACGGCTCGCCGCACTCTACGATCCGCTCGACCCCGATCGCAGCGATCTCGATGCCTACCTGCGCATGGCGGAGGAGTCCGGAGCGCGTCGGGTGCTGGACATCGGCTGCGGCACCGGGGTGTTCGCCCTGCTCCTGGCCGCGCGCGGGGTCGAGGTCGTTGGGGTCGATCCCGCCCTGGCGTCCATCGACGTCGCCCGGACCAAACCGGGCAGTGAGCGAGTGCGCTGGGTCCACGGTGACGCGACGGACCTCCCGCCGTTGCGGGTCGACCTCGTGACGATGACGGCGAACGTCGCCCAGGCGATCGTCGATCCGTCGATGTGGCGGAACACGCTGCGGGGAGCCTACGCGGCACTGCGGCCCGGTGGGCTGTTGGTGTTCGAGACCCGTGATCCCGCCCGGCGTGCCTGGGAGGAGTGGACCCGCGAGCGTTCCCGCCGTGTGGTGGACACCCCGGGCGTCGGCTCCGTCGAGAGCTGGGTCGAACTGATCGACGTGAGCCTGCCCTTGGTGACCTTCCGTGGGACCTACGGCTTCGCGGCGGACGGACAGGTGCTCACCTCGGATTCCACCCTGCGTTTCCGGGAGCGCGAGGAGGTCGAACGGGATCTGGTCGCGCACGGCTACACGGTGGACGGCGTCCTCGACGCACCCGACCGTCCGGGAAGGGAGTTCGTCTTCGTCGCCCGACGCCCGCCGCGCTCGGGCTCCGCGGAGTAAGCCGGTGGGCGGCTGAGGGCGGGGCGGAGCAGGGCCCGCCGACCTCCGGCGCTCGTACGTCACCACGCGTCCGAGGACCGTGCGGAATCGGCCCGTTTCTTCCGGGAGTTGCTGGAAGTGCCCGAGGCGCAGTCCTGGGGTCCGTTCCTCAACATCCCGCTCGGCGACGGCGTGCTGCTCCAGTTCGCCGAGCCGCCGGTCGAGGTGATGTCCACGGAGCCGCAACGCGTCAGCGCGCCGAGTCGAGCAGCTGGGGGGCGTATCGGCGGACGGCCTCGCGGATCTCCTTCATCGACGGGTTGACCAGCGCGTTGCCCGCCACGGTCACCGTCGGGACGGTCTCGTTGCCATCGGCCACCAGGCGGACGAACGCGGCCGCGTCAGGATCGCGCCAGATGTCGACCTCCGTACGGGGCAGCCGGGCGAGCTTCAGTCGGAGCCGGAGCCTGATGCAGAACGGGCACAGGGGCCGCCAGTAGACGACCACGCCGTCGCGGTAGTCGGTCACAGTCTCCCCTTCGGTCGGTGTCTCGGGTGGGTCTGTTCGGTCTGCCTCTTCCGGTCCGAGCGTAGTGGAGGGCCCGCGCGGTCTCGTCGCGCCGGCCCTCCTTCCGTACCGCTGCGGCTGGTCGAAGCCGACGGTCACCGGGTGACGGACGCTCGTCTCCGGGGTGGTGCGCGCGACACGTGTTCCCTCGGGCTCCGTCTGTGGCTTTATTTGATGCTGTACAGCACTCGCCTGCGGTGCTGTCGTGCAACTGACCGGGCCTGTTACAACGTTGGAGGACTCGCCATGCCGGTTCACAGACCTCGCTTCCTCGGCGCGCTGCTGGCCCTCGCCCTCGCGCTGGGCGGAGTGCTCGCGCTGCCCGTACCCGCCCGCGCCGCGTCGGCCGTGTGCGCGCTCTCCTGCGACACCCTCGACCCGTCCAGGGCCCGCCAGGAGTCGTTCCCGGTGCCGGACCGGACCGTCAACGGCCGTCTTCTCAGGCTGCATGTCTCCGAGCCGGACAGCATGGCCTGGGCCAGCGTGGACCAGGGCAAGCAGGGTGACGCGGTGTGGCTGGACCGCTCCTGGGACCGGGGCGCGAGCTGGGACGGGCTGCTGGGGAAGGCGAGCATCCCCGCGTCGTGGACCGGTACCCGGACACTGATGTACAACGTCACCGATCCCGTGGGCCACCGGCGCGGCTGGGTCCGGGCCTGCGCGGACGCGGCCGGGGTGACCTGCACGGACTGGTTCCGGCCGAGGGTGTGCGACGGCACCGCCTGTGACGGCGCCGACCCGGCCACGGCCGCCCGCGACGAGCGTCCGGTGCCCGCGACCACCCTGTACGGGCGCACCATCAGCCTGCACATGGACCAGGCGAACGGTATGGCCTGGGGTGTCGTGGAGAACGGCGGCGCGGGCGACGAGATCTGGCTCGACCGCTCCTGGGACGAGGGCGCGAGCTGGCCGGAGGGGTCGTCGCTCGGCCGGACGAGCGTGCCGTCCGGGTCGTCCTCGGTGCGTACCGCGATGTTCGCCACCCGGGACCCGCGCGGGTTGCTGTACGGGGGTGCCGTACGCGCCTGTGGCCGTGAGTCCGCGCACCAGGACGGGAGTTGCACCGCCTGGGCGCGTCCGGCGCCGACCCGCGCGCGGGGTGCGGCGGACGCGCTGGTGGCGTCGTACCGGACCGACGAGGTCTGGTGGCGCAGCAGTTGGTGGAACTCGGCGGTGGCGCTGACCGCCCTGAGCGACTTCGCGCGGAGCACGGGCCGGCACGACTACGACTGGGTGATCGCGCGGACCTTCGAGCAGAACAAGGGTGTCTTCCCGGCGGGCGGCCGCAGTTCGGACCCGGTGGAGGGGCACTTCATCAGCCGGGCCGTGGACGACGCGGCGTGGTGGGCGACCGCGTGGGTGGCCGCGTACGACCAGACGGGTGAGCGGCGGTATCTGGACGAGGCGGTCACCATCACCGACTATGTGCGCGGGTTCTGGGACACCGGGACGTGCGGTGGCGGGGTGTGGTGGGACCGGGAGCGCACGTACAAGAACGCGGTGACCAGCGGGCTGTATCTGTGGCTGACGTCGGCGCTGCACCAGCGGCTCGCCGGTGACACGGTGTGGGGCGCGCGGGCGGTGACGGCCGGTGACTGGTACCTGGGCAGCGGGCTGATCAACGGCTCGGGGCTGGTGAACGACGGGCTCACCTCGGGGTGCGCCAACAACGGCCAGACAGTGTGGAGTTACAACCAGGGACTGGCGATCGGCGGCTTCACCGAGCTGTGGCGTTCGACCGGGGACGGCCGCTATCTCGACACCGCGAAGCGGCTGGCGGATGCCGCGCTGTCCTCCCCCGCGCTGACCCGGGACGGGGTGCTGACCGAGTCGTGCGATGTCGGCGGCGCGAGTTGCGACGACAACCAGAAGCAGTTCAAGGGGGTGTTCGTCCGCCAGTTGGCCGATCTGGCGTCGGCCACCGGTTCGCCGGCCTACCGCGCGTATCTCGTGCGGCAGGCCGACTCGGTGTGGGCCAGGGACCGGGACCCGCTGAACCGGCTGGGCGAGCGCTGGGCCGGTACGAGCCCGGACCAGGTGGACTGGCGGACCCAGGCGAGCGCGCTGGCCGCGCTGACCGCGGCCGGGTGAGCCCCGCGGTTCGAGGAGGGGGTCAGCCGACCCGGCGCCGCCTGGCCAGCCAGGTCTGGGCGACGACGACCAGGACGAGGAACGCCCCGCTGACCACCTGTTGGTAGGCGGAGTCGAGGGAGCCGATCTGGTTGATGACGTTCTGGATGACCTTCAGCAGCAGCACACCGACCAGGGAGCCGCTGACGTAGCCGAGGCCGCCGGTGAGCAGGGTGCCGCCGATGACGACGGCGGCGATGGCGTCCAGCTCCATGCCGTAGCCGAGGATGGTCACGCCGGAGGCGAGGTAGGCGGCGTTCAGCGCCCCGGCGAGGCCGGCCAGCAGCCCGGACAGGGTGTACACGCTGATCTTGGTGCGGGCGACCGGGGCGCCCATCAGCGCGGCCGCCTGTTCGTTGCCGCCGACGGCATACACCCGTTGCCCGAACCGGGTGCTCCGCAGCAGCACGGCACCGCCCAGGAAGAGCACCGCCGTGATCCAGACGGGGGTTCCGATACCGAGCAGCTTGCCCTGGCCGAGGGAGGCCAAGACGGAGTCGGGGTCGACCAGGAAGGTGTCGGCGCCCTCGTCGGTGATGGCCAGCATCAGCCCGCGCGCGGCGAGCATCGAGGCGAGGGTGACGATGAACGGCGCGAGCCCGGTACGGGCCACCAGCAGCCCGTTGACCAGGCCGATCGCGGCACACACCACCAGCGGCAGCAGCAGGGCGACGACCGTGCCGTACTGGGAGCCCCAGGCGGCCAGCACTCCGCCGAGGACGAAGACGGAGCCGACGGAGAGGTCGATGCCGCCGCTGACGATGACGAAGGTCATGCCGAGGGCGACGGTCGCGAGGAAGGAGGAGGAGATCGCGATGTTGCCGAGGTTGTCGCCGGTGGCGAAGGAGCCGAAGGACAGCGAGGCCACGGCGGCGAGGACGACGAGGGCGACCAGGGCGCCGTGCCGCTGGGCGAGGGCCGCCACCCGGTCGCCGCGCCGGGTGGTGTCGCCGGGGGCGGACGCGGTCCGTCCGGCGGTCGCGGGGTGTTCCTCGGTGCTGGTCATCACCGCTTCCCCCTCTCCCGTGCCGCGTACACCGCGAGCACGATCACCACGGCCTGGGCGATCTGGGTCCAGGACGAGGGCAGGTCGTGTTTGATGAGGGTGGCCGTCAGGAGCTGGATGAGGACGGCGCCGGCCACCGTGCCGCCGATGCGTACGCGTCCGCCGGTGAGCGGGGTGCCGCCGACGACGACGGCGGTGATGGCGGACAGTTCCATCAGGTTGCCGAGCGAACTGGGGTCGCTGGCCTGCAGCCGGGCCGTGGCGAGGAACCCGGCGACGGCGGCGAGGACGCCCGAGCAGACGTAGACGGTGATCAGGACGCGGTGTACGGGGAGGCCGGCGAGCTGGGCCGCGGGGCGGCTGTCGCCGATGGCGAGGAGCCGGCGGCCGAAGGTGGTCCGGCGGACCACGAAGCCGACGATCAGGGCGAGGCCCGCCGCGATCAGCGCCAGGTAGGGGATGCCGGCCACGCTGCCGGAGCCGAGGGTGGCCATGGCGGGGTCGCGTACGTCCTTGAGCTGGGGCAGCAGCACCAGGGCGATGCCCCGGCCGCCGACCATGAGCGCGAGGGTGGCGACGATGGGCTGGACGCCGACGAACGCGATGAGCGAGCCGTTGGCCAAGCCGATGACCGCGCCGCCGACCAGCGCGGCCACCAGGGCGAACCAGGGCCCGTAGCCCAGGTAGAGGGAGGTGACCGAGGTGGCCAGGGCCATCACGGCGCCGACGGAGAGGTCGATGCCCTCGGTGCCGATGGCCAGTGCCATGCCGAGGGCGACGATCAGTACCGGGGAGACCTGGACGGCCTGGGTGCGGAAGTTCTCGCCCGAGACGAAGTGGTCGGTGAAGAACACGTTGAACAGCAGCAGGACGGCGAGGCCCAGGTAGACGCCGTAGTTCTGGAGCCAGCCGACGACCGTGGACCGGTCGGGCAGCGTCCCTTTGTCGAGGGCGAGTTCAGTCATGGTGGGGCGCCTCCTCCTCGGCGGCGTCGGCGATGGCCCGCAGGAGCTGGTCGGCGCCGACCTGGTCCCCGGTCAGCTCGCCGACGACCGAGCCGTCCCGGAGCACCACCACCCGGTCGGAGCCTTCGATGAGTTCCTCCACGTCGGAGGAGATGAGCAGCACGCCGAGGCCGTTCTCGGCGAGTTCGTCGATGAGCTTCTGCACCTCTGCCTTGGCGCCGATGTCGATGCCGCGTGTCGGCTCGTCCAGCAGCAGCACCTTGGGGTGCATGGCCAGCCAGCGGGCCAGCAGCACCTTCTGCTGGTTGCCGCCGGAGAGTTCACCGACCTTCTGGTGCGGGCTCGCGGCCTTGATCCGCAGCCGTTTCATGAAGGTGTCGACCACGGCGTCCACCCGGGCCTCGGAGACGAGTCCGAAGCGGGACATGCGGGGCAGCGCGGCCAGCGCGATGTTCTCCCGCACGGACAGGCCCGGCACGATCCCCTCGGACTTGCGGTCCTCGGGCAGCAGGCTGATCCCGGCCCGGATCGCGGCCGCCGCCGATCCGGTGCGCACGCGCTGCCCGTCCACGGTGACCTCACCGGTGCCGAGCGGGAGGACGCCCGCGATGGCCTTGGCGGTCTCGGTACGCCCGGAGCCGAGCAGTCCGCCGAGGCCGACGACCTCGCCGGGGCGGATGTCCAGCGAGATGTCGTGCAGTTGGTGGCGCCGGGTCAGGTTGCGTGCGCTCAGGACGGGTTGCGACCCGGCGTCATGGCTCCCGGTGAACTTGGTGACGCCCTCGGCGCGGACTTCGCTCGTCTCGCGGCCCAGCATCAGGGAGACCAGCTGGAGCCGGCCGGTCTCGGCGAGCGGACCGGTGTGCACCAGGCGTCCGTCCCGCAGCACGGTGACCGTGTCGCAGATGGCGTACAGCTCGTCCATGCGGTGGCTGACGTACAGCACGGCGATGCCCTGTCCGCGCAGGCGCCGGATGACGCCGAACAGGGTCTCCACCTCGCGGGGTTCGAGCGAGGAGGTGGGTTCGTCCATGACGACCACGCGGGCGTCGACCGAGACGGCACGGGCGAGGGCGACCATCTGCTGGGCGCCGACCCCGAGTTCACGCAACGGCCGGCGTACGTCGACGTGGACGCCGTACTCGGCCATGGTCTCCCGCGCCTCGCGGTGCATGCGGGCGAAGTCGATGAGCCCCAGGCGGGTACGGGGTTCGCGGCCGAGGAAGAGGTTGCGGGCCACGCTCATCAGGGGGATGAGGTTGACCTCCTGGTAGATCGCGGAGATCCCGGCGTGCTGCGCGGCGAGCGGGGTCGGGAAGGCCACCGGCTGCCCCTGGTGCCGCAGTTCGCCCTCGTCGGGGCGGTACACCCCGGTGAGGACCTTGATCAGGGTGGACTTGCCCGCGCCGTTCTCACCGACCAGGGCGTGCGTCTGGCCCGCCCGCAGGGTGAACGTCACGTCGTCCAGGGCCAGTACACCGGGGAAGCGCTTGGTCAGGCCGGTGACGGCGAGGACTTCGTCGGGTGGTGCGGTCACGGCTGCTCTCCATGGGGTCATGGGCGACGTGCCTGCTCGGGGCGCCGAGAACCGGGGAGGGCTCTCGGCGCCCGGTCGAACGGGGCGGTCAGTACGCCTTGTTCAGGTCGGCCTTGGCGTTGGCGCCGGTGTACTGGCTGTCCTGGATGACGATGTCCTCACCGACCGGCTTGCCCTGGGTGAAGGAGTCCAGGGTGGCGAAGGCGAGCGGCCCGAAGCGCGGGTTGGACTCGATGACGGCGCTGATCCAGCCGTCCGCGATGCCCTGGACGGCGTTGCGGGTGCCGTCGATGGTCACGATCTTCACGGCACCGGGCTTCTTGCCCGCGCCCTTGAGGGCGTTGACCGCGCCGAGGCCCATCTCGTCGTTCTCGGCGTAGACCGCCTTGATGCCGGGCTTGGACTGGATGAGCTGCTCGGTGACCGACTGGCCCTTCTCGCGGGTGAACTCGCCGGTCTGCTTGAAGACGACCTTGAGTCCGGGGGCCTTCTCCTTGACGCGGTCCTCGAAGCCCTTGGTCCGCTCGGTGGTGACGTTGTTGCCGGCCGCGCCGAGCAGGATGGCGATCTCACCCTTGCCGCCGGTGGCCTCGATCAGCTGGTCGGCGGCGCGCTGCCCCTGGGCGACGAAGTCGGAGCCGATGAAGCTGACGTAGTCCTTGCAGGGAGCCGCGTTGATCTGCCGGTCGATGGTGATGATCGGGATCTTCTTGGCCTGGGCGGAGCGGAGCACCGGCTCCCAGCCGTCGGAGTTCAGGGGTGCGATGACGAGGAGCTTGGCGCCCTTGGCGATGAGGTCCTGCACATCGCTGATCTGCTTGGAGAACTGCGACTGGGCGTTGGCGGTGAGCAGCTTGATGCCGCGCTTCTCGGCCTCGGCCTTGATGGAGGCGGTCTCCGCGATGCGGAACGGGTTGGCCTCCTTCTCGGACTGGGAGAAGCCGACGACGGCGTTCTTCAGGTCGAGCTTGTCGGCGCCGTAGTCGCCGATCGCGCAGGTCTTGCCGCCGCCGCTCTGGGCGACCTGCTTGCCCGCGTCGTCGCCGGCGCTGCTCGTCTGCGTGGGGGCGGAGTTGTCGCTCTCGGACTTGGTGCAGCCGGTGACGAGCGCCAGCCCGGCGACGAGCCCCAGGGCGAGGATGTTTCTGGTGGTGGTGCGGGAGTGCGGCTTCATGCGGATTACCCCACTTCGGGACTGCGGAAGGCCGTCCGGCCGTGACCAGATCAGGATGCTTTTTACATCGTTGGAAGAGCCGTGTAAACACCCTGCGCCGGGCGACACCGAACCGATACCAGCGCCAACTAGGGCCTTTGGCAGGGGATTTGTGCTGGTCAGAACGAGTGCGGGCGCCGTCCGAGGGTGCTTTCCCGCTCGACGAGGGTGAAGCCCGGCTGGAGCAGGCGCGCGGCCCGGGAGGTGTCCTGGTTCTGGTCGCCCTTGAGCCGGCCGACGACGGACTCGACGGCGAGCCGGGCGATGGCCTCCTTGTCCGGGGAGACCGTGGTCAGCGTGACGGCGGCGTACCGGGACTCGGTGATGTCGTCGAAGCCGACCACCGCGATGTCCTCGGGCACCCGCAGTCCCCGCTCGGACATCACCCGCATCGCGCCCAGCGCCACCAGGTCGTTGTAGGCGAACACCCCGTCCGGGCGCTCACCGGAGTCCAGCAGCTCGGCCATGGCTCGCGCGCCGTCCTCGTGGCCCCAGCCGGCCGTGGTGGCGACCAGCCGTTCGTCCACCACCACCCCGGAGGCGGCCAGTTCGGCCTGCCAGCCGATGAAGCGCAGGTGGGCGGGCTGGTGGGACCGGTCCCGGCGGGCGCCGAGGAAGGCGATGCGGCGCCGGCCAAGGGCGAGCAGATGGCGTACGGCGGCGCGGGCGGCGGCGATGTTGTCGATGACGATGTGGTCGTACGGCAGGTCGTAGCGGCGCTCGCCCAGCAGGACCAGCGGCGCGTCGTCGCGGCGGGCGGCGAGGTCCTCGGTCTCCAGCTCCAGCGGGCTGAGGATCAGCCCGTCCATGA
Organism: Streptomyces sp. NPDC058459; assembly: GCF_042721685.1. Classification (NCBI taxonomy): domain Bacteria; kingdom Bacillati; phylum Actinomycetota; class Actinomycetes; order Kitasatosporales; family Streptomycetaceae; genus Streptomyces; species Streptomyces sp. NPDC058459. The sequence continues at coordinate 12,981 of NZ_JBHXLV010000150.1, forward strand.
CCCTGGCACGGAATCCCTGGCAGACCAGGATCTCCTGTTCGCGCCGGCCCTGGGTGTGGTCGAGCAGGACGGTGTACTCGTGCTGCGCGGCGGCGTCGATGACGGCGCCGGCGAGTTCCGCGAAGTAGGAGTTGCCGAGTTCGGGCACGGCCAGGCCGATGATCCCGGTGCGGCCCTTGCGCAGATGACGGGCAGTCAGATTCGGCCGGTAGCCCAGCTCGTCGATGGCCGACTGGACCCGGGCCCGCATGGCCGGGGTGACGTGCGGATAGTCGTTGACCACGTTCGAGACGGTCTTCACGGAGACCCCCGCACGTTCGGCCACGTCCTTCAGACTCACGTGCATCCTCAGTCCTCCCACGCCTCGTGTCAGACACCTGGACAGAGCGCAGGAGGCGTGTTCTCATGCCAACTGCCCTTGTTTCCAACGTTATACAAGATGTGCCGGAGCACGGGCAGAGCACGCACCCGCAACTCCGTTCCCCCGGAGGTACTCGTGCCACCATCCTCTCGCCGCAGGCCCCGCCCGCACCGCTGGCTGGCCTCCGCGTTCACCGCTCTGACGCTCGTGGTATCCGGCGCCGCCGCCTCCCAGGCATCCCCGGCGGCCCCGGACTCCCCGAAGGCCGACGGCCCGGCCGAGGCCCACGGTCTCAAGGGTGAGTACTACACCCAGTCAGCGTCCGGAGCCTTCGACTTCGCCACGCTGAAGGCGACCGCCTTCGACCCCTCGCTCGACTTCGCCGACCTCGAACCGCGCCTGAAGGCCCGCACCGGGCAGCAGGACGACGCGAGCGTGCGCTGGACGGGCCGGCTCACCCCGGAGAAGACCGGGGCGCACACCTTCTCCATCACCGGGGACAACGGTTTCCGGCTGTGGATCGACGGCAAGGCGGTCATCGACCACTGGGTGGACGACTGGGACCGGGAGCAGAACTCGGCGCCCGTCACCCTGGAGGCGGGCCACGCCTACGACATCAAGGTGGAGTACTTCGAGCATTTCGGCGGCTCGAACCTGCATGTGCGCTGGACGCCGCCCGGCGGTGCCAAGGGGGCGATCCCGCAGTCAGCGTTCAGTCCGCCGGACGGGTTCACCTACAACGGCCCGCTGGACTCGGCGATCCAGCAGGACGGCAAGACCCTGGTGCTGGACTTCGCTCAGCGGCTCGAAGCGCCCCCGGCCGGATTCGACGAGCACCTCGACATCGATGTCGGCGGCTCCGCCTGGCCGCGCGGCACCGCGCGGGTGGACGCCTCCGATCCCAGCAAGCTGATCGTCCCGCTGAAGGAGCCGGTGGTCGGCGGCCACGGCGGCTACGCGGACCTGCGCTACGACGGCAGGGGCGGCCTGACCGGCACCGACGGCGCGGCGGTCGCCGACTTCTGGAGCACGGGCGCCAACCACTCCACGTACCAGCTGCGCACCCCGTGGGCCGACAAGGTGAGCCCCGCCAACGCCCATCCCGAGTACCCGCGGCCGCAGTTGACACGCGAGAAGTGGAAGAACCTCAACGGCACCTGGGAGTTCGCGGGCGCCAAGGCGGGCGAGCGGCCGCCCACGGGAAAGAGGAAGCTGGGCGAGAAGATCCTGGTGCCCTATCCCGTCGAGTCCCAGCTCTCCGGGATCGAACGGCACGAGGACCGCATGTGGTACAAGCGGACCTTCACCGTGCCGGCCGACTGGCGGGTGCACGGCGCGCGCCGGCTCCAGCTCAACTTCGACGCGGTGGACTGGCAGGCCGTGGTGTACGTCAACGGCAGGAAGGTCGGTGAGCACAAGGGCGGTTACGACCGGTTCAGCCTGGACGTGACCGACGCGCTGCGGAAGAACGGCGGCCTCCAGGAGCTGATCGTCGGCGTCTACGACCCGACCGACTCGGCGAACGGCGAGAACCCGCCGATCGGCAAGCAGCGTCTCGACCCCAGCGGCATCTGGTACACGCCCAGCTCCGGCATCTGGCAGACGGTGTGGATGGAGCCGGTTGGGCGGGACCGCGCCGAGGACGTGAAGACCACCCCCGACCTGGCGAACCGCTCGGTGTCGGTGAACGTGCGCGGGGTGCGGGACGGCGTGCCGGTCACGGCCGTCGCCTACGACGGCAAGCGCGAGGTCGGCCGGGCGAGCGGCACCGGCGGCGACGCGTTCTCCGTCCCGGTCCCCCGCCCGCACCTGTGGACCCCGGACGACCCGCACCTGTACCGGCTCAAGGTCACCGTGGGCCGGGGCGGCGGCGCCGACCGGGTGGGCAGCTACTTCGGGATGCGCTCGGTCGAGGTCAAGACGGTGAACGGCACGCAGCGCACCCTGCTCAACGGCAAGCCGGTGTTCCTGATGGCCACCCTCGACCAGGGCTTCTGGCCGGACGGACTGCACACCGCCCCCACGGACGAGGCGCTCGCCTTCGACCTGAAGACGCACAAGCAACTGGGCTACAACTCGGTGCGCAAGCACATCAAGGTGGAGCCGGACCGCTGGTACTACTGGGCGGACAAGCTGGGACTCATGGTCTGGCAGGACATGCCGGCGATGAACACGGTCGACCCGTCGGCGGCGGCCCGCACCGAGTACGAGCACGAGCTGAAGGAGATGATCCTCCAGCACGACAGCCACCCGTCGGTGGTCATATGGGTCACCTTCAACGAGGGCTGGGGCCAGTACGACCAGGCCAGGATCGCGGACTACGCCAAGTCCCTCGACCCGACCCGGCTGGTCGACAACATGAGCGGCCTCAACTGCTGTGGCGCGGTGGACGGCGGCAACGGCGACATCGCCGACGCCCACGGCTATCCCAGCCCCCAGGTCCCGCAGGCGGACGGCCGCAGGGCCCTGGTCAGCGGCGAGTACGGCGGTCTCGGCCTGGGTGTCCCCGGACACGCCTTCCCGGTCCAGATGACCTACGTGGGCGTGACCCCGGAGACGTACACCGACGTCTATCTCGACCGGCTGAAGGATGTCGGGCAGCTCGCGGCCTGCAAGGGCGGCAACGGCGCCGTGTACACGCAGATCACGGATGTCGAGGGCGAGCTGAACGGTCTGCTCACCTATGACCGCAGGATCCTGAAGGCGGACACCGAGCGGCTGCACGCTGCTCACGAGGCGCTGATCAAGGGCGCCGAGAACGGCACGCTCACCTGCACCTCCTGAAGTACCGCGCGGCCCGCCCTCGTCGGGCGGGCCGCGTGTGCCCATGCCGGACTCACCCCCACGAGCGCCCGCCAGTCCCACCAACGACGTCAC
>NZ_JBHXLV010000151.1:0-16129 GCF_042721685.1 Streptomyces sp. NPDC058459
CCGCGGGCTGAGCGAGCGTGACAGAACACCCCCCGACCGGGCTGGTCGGGGGGTGTTCCGTGTGCGGGGGCTCACCTCCGCCGGGGCAGGCGGACCACCTGGACGAAGAAGTCGTCGATCTGGCGGACGGCGGCGATGAACTGGTCGAGGTCGACCGGCTTGGTGACATACGCGTTGGCGTGCAGCTTGTAACTGCGGAGGATGTCCTCCTCGGCCGCCGAGGTGGTGAGGACGACCACCGGGATGTCCACGAGATCCTGGTCGGACTTGATCCGCTCCAGGACCTGACGCCCGTCGTACTTGGGCAGGTTCAGGTCCAGCAGGATCAGGTCGGGCCGGGGCGCGCCGGTGTGGTCGCCGCGCCGGTAGAGGAAGTCGAGCGCCTCCTCGCCGTCCCGGACCACGTGCAGCGTGTTGCCGATCTTGTTGTCCTCGAACGCCTCCCTGGTCATCAGCTCGTCACCGGGGTCGTCCTCCACCAGGAGGACGTCGATCGGGGTGCCGTCGGGAGTCGTCATGTCAGGGCCTTTGCCTCGGATTGGATGCCGGACTCGTCCGGGGTGGTGGCCACGGGCAGGGTGAACCGGAACCGGGTGCCGTCGGTGTAGTCGGTGTCCAGCCAGATCCTGCCACCATGATGTTCCACGATCTTCTTGCAGAGCGCCAGGCCGATGCCGGTGCCACCGTAGGCGTCCCGGCTGTGCAGCCGCTGGAAGATGACGAAGACCTTGTCGGCGAACTCGCCGGGGATGCCGATGCCGTTGTCCGTGACGCTCACCTGGATGCTGCCCGGCTCGTCCGGGTCGGCCTCACAGGTGACGGTGACCTGCGGGGCGCGGTCGGGGTGGCGGAACTTCAGGGCGTTGCCGATCAGATTCTGCCAGAGCATGGTGAACAGGGTCGGGTCGCCCACGACCTCGGGCATCTCCTTCGGCCGTTCGACGCGGGCGCCGGACTCCTCCACGGCGGTGCCCAGGTTCATCATCGCCTTCTCCAGCGCCTTGTCCAGGCCGACCGGCACGCGGTCGTCGGTGAGCCGGCCGACGCGGGAGAAGGTGAGCAGGTCGTTGATGAGCACCTGCATGCGCTTGGCGCCGTCCACCGCGAAGTCGATGTACTGCCGGCCGCGGTCGTCCAGTTCGTCGTAGTAGCGCTTCTCCAGCAGCTGGCAGAAGGAGGCGACCTTGCGCAGCGGCTCCTGGAGGTCGTGGGAGGCGACGTAGGCGAACTGTTCCAGCTCGACGTTGGAGCGGCGCAGTTCGACCGCCTGGGCGTCCAGGTCGGCCGCCTGGGTGCTGAGAACGCGCTGCTGGGCGTGGGAGGCGTCCAGCTCGGTCACGATCCGCCGGCGCATGCCCTCCACGTCGTCGGCCACAGCGGTCAGGTCGGCCGGGCCGCCGCCGTCGATGACGTGCTCGAAGTCGCCGCCGGCGACCCGGCGGGAAGCGGTGCGCAGCCGCTCCAGGGGCCGGGTGACGAGCACGCGCACGAAGACGGCGAGCGCGACACCGGTCAGCAGGAACGCGGCGACCATGGCGACGAGCACCGAGTTGCGCAGGGTGCGCTCGTGGGCGATGTGCGCGCGGCCGTCGGCGACCACTCGCGTCATGTGGGCGTTCTGCTTGACCCAGCTCTCGCGGAGCTTGTCGAAGTCCTCCTTGCCGCCCTCCACCGTCCGCAGGTCGACGGCCTTCGGCTTGCCGGGGGTGACGGAGGCGACGAGTGGTTCGGCGTAGTTGAGGCGCCACTGGGCCGCCTTGCGCTCCACCGTGGTCAGGTCCTCGCGCAGTTCGGGCCGGTCCGCGATCAGGCGGCGCAGCCGGGCGGCGGACTCCGCCTCGTTCCTCCTGCCGTCGGTGTAGGGGGCCAGGAACCGCTTGTCGGCGGTGATGGCGTAGCCCCGGATGCCGGTCTCCTGGTTGACCATGGCGGACTGGAGCCGGTACGCCTCGGTCTGGGCGGGCTGGACGCCCTCCAGCAGGGAGTCGGTCGCGTGGGCCGTGCGGTTGAGCAGATTGGCGCCGACCACGGTGCCGAGCAGTACCAGGAAGCTCATGAGCGACAGCACGAGGTAGAACCAGCCCTGCACGGTCAGGCGGCGCCCGGTCCACGGCTTGCCCGTGAGCTTTTTCACCCTGTGCTCCGTACCGACTCGTCGCTCACGCGTCCCACTCGTCTCTCGTCTCACTTGTCTCAGTTCCAGCTCACATGGACGACGGCGACGTCGTCCGCGAGCCCGCCCTGTTCCTCGGCCAGCCCCTCGGCCTCGCCGATGAGCCGGTCCACGAACTCGTCGGGCGCCAGTCCGGCCGCCTCGCGGGCGAGTCCGAGCAGCCCCTCCTCGCCGAGGCGCTGCGGGCCCCGGCTGACGTGCCCCTCGAAGAGGCCGTCGGTGAAGAGGACCACGGAGGAGCCCGGCGGCACCGGCAGTTCCGCGGTGGGCCAGCGGGCGCCGCCGGGGATGAGGCCCAGCGCGGGCCCGCCCGGCACCTCGACCCAGTCCACTTCCAGCGCGCCGCGCCGGAGCAGTCCGTGGTGGCCGGCCCGCACCACGCTGGCCCGGTGCTCGCCGGGCACGGCGGACAGGCTGATCAAGGTGGCGAAGACCTCGTCCCGGGCGCGCTCGGCGACCAGGATCTCCTCCAGGCGGGCCACCTGCTCGACCCCGGTGATGCCGCTGAGGACCAGTGTGCGCCAGGCTATCCGCAGGGCGACACCGAGGGCCGCCTCGTCCGGTCCGTGCCCGGAGACGTCACCGACCAGGGCGTGGACGGTGCCGTCCGCGCTCTGCACGATGTCGTAGAAGTCCCCGCCGAGAAGTGCCTGGGCGCGGCCGGGGCGGTAGCGGGCGACGACCTGGACGCCGTCGGCGCGCAGCAGCGGGCGGGGCAGCAGTCCGCGTTCCAGACGGGCGTTCTCCTGGGCCTGCATCAGGCTGGCCTGGAGCGCCACGGCGGACTGTTCGGCCTGCTTGCGCTGGATCGCGTAGCGGACGGCGCGTCCGAAGAGTTCGGGTTCGACCCGGCCCTTGACCAGGTAGTCCTGGGCTCCGGCGGTGACCGCGGCGAGCCCGGTCTGCTCCTCGGCCAGGCCGGTGAGGACGACGATGGCCACCTGGTCGGCGTGCGCCTTGACCAGGGAGACGGCTTCGAGGCCGCTCGCGTCGGGCAGGTGCAGGTCGAGCAGGACGCAGTCGGGGCGCTCGGTGGAGAGCACCTCGGCGGCCTCGGCCATCGAGCGCACCCAGCGCAGGTGCATCTTCAGGGCGCTGTCGGCTACCAGTTCCTCCACCAGCAGCGCGTCGCCCGGGTCGTCCTCGACCAGGAGCACGGACGGCTGCCGCTCGTCCCATGCCGTGTCGACCCTGCCCACGGTCACCGGCATCAGCTCATGAGCATCAGCCCGCGACGTCACCATGGTCCCGCCCTTCCGCTCCACTCGCGCCGCCCGCCGTCAGAAGTTGTCGACCGACAACATTGGATGAGCATACTCAGTGTGAAGATCCGGGCGTGACCAGTCCGGGTGACATCATTCACCCTTCCGGACGCGAGCGCGACGACGTGGCCGCCTTCGGGGTCGATTCAGCGCTCGAAGGGGTAGCCCGTCGCGGGCTCGGTGATGAGATGGCGCGGACGGGCGGGGTCCCCCTCCAGCTCGCGGCGGAGCTGGGCCATGTGGACTCGCGGGTAGCTGGTCCTGTCGCTGAGGGAGACACCCCAGACCTCGCGCAGCAGGTGTCTCTGGCTGACCGGGCGGCCGGGGCTGGTGACAAGAATCTCCACCAGTTGCCACTCGGTCGGCGCGCGGCCGGGCGAGCAGTTCGGCCATGCTGAACGGCTTGGTCACGTAGTCGTAGGCGCCGGCGTCCAGGGCCGCGGCCTTCTCCTCGGACGCCTGGCGGGCGGAGAGCACGAGGATCGGGACGCGGCCGCCGCCGCACAGGGACATTGTGACGTCGGCGCCGTCCATGCCGGGCAGCCCGAGGCCGAGCCTGACCACCTCCGGACCGCGTTCGGCCGCGAGGCGGAGCGCGGTGGCGCCGTCCGGGGCGGCGTCGACGGCGTACCCGCGGGCCCGGAGGTTGATCACGAGGGCCCGCACCGGCTGCGGGTCGTCCTCCACCACGAGTACGCGGGTCATGGACGCGCGCCCTTCTGTCGTACGCCGGATCAACGCGGCGACCTACGTCATCCGGGCGGGAGGCGGCGGTACCGGAACGGCTTTGCGGACACCGCCGACCGTGGCGCACGTCCTCAGGGCCGGGCCGCCAGGTCCCTGAGGGCGCTGTTCAGGGCCAGCACGTCGACGCGGGGTTCGCCCAGGAAGCCCAGGGTGCGGCCCTCGGTGTGCTCGCGGACGATCCTGGCCACCTCGGCGACGGAGAGGTGGTTCCTGGCGGCGACGCGGTGGGTCTGGAGCCGGGCGTACTCCGGGGAGATGTCCGGGTCGAGGCCGGAGCCGGAGGAGGTGACGGCGTCCGCGGGGACGTCGGCGGAGCGGACCGGGTGGCCGGGTACGGAGTTGTCCCTGACGACCGCGGCCTTGGCGTCCGCCACCCGCTGGACCAGCACCTTGTTGTCGGCCGCGAGGTTCGTGGCGCCGGACAGCAGCAGCGAGTAACGGGTGTTCTCACTGTTGGTGCCGAGTCCGGCCGCCGGGCGGCCCTGGAACCACCTGAGGTCCGGCTCGGGCGTCTCCTGGCCCTTCTTGAGAGGCAGGGTGTACGGCTGCCCGATGAGGGAGGAGCCGACGACCCGGCCGTCAGCCCTGACCTCGGAGCCGTTCGCCCGGTCGGAGAAGAGCAATTGGGCGGCGCCGGTCACGGCGAGGGGGTAGAGGACGCCGGTGAGGAGGGTGAGGACGAGCAGGGCGCGCAGGCCGGCGCCGAGTGACCGGGCCCTGCCGGTGAGGAAGTTGTCCATGGTCAGCCGATCCCGGGAATCAAGGAGATGAGCAGGTCGATGAGCTTGATGCCGACGAAGGGCGCGACGAGGCCGCCGAGGCCGTAGACGGCGAGGTTGCGCCGCAGCAGGCGGTCGGCGCTGACCGGCCGGTACCGCACGCCGCGCAAGGAGAGCGGGACCAGCGCGATGATGATCAGCGCGTTGAAGATCACGGCCGAGAGGATCGCGGAGTCGGGCGAGGACAGCCGCATGATGTTCAGCTTGTCAAGGCCTGGATACACGGCGGCGAACAGCGCCGGGATGATCGCGAAGTACTTGGCCACGTCGTTGGCGATGGAGAACGTGGTCAGCGCGCCCCGGGTGATGAGGAGCTGCTTGCCGATCCCGACGATCTCGATGAGCTTGGTCGGGTCGGAGTCGAGGTCGACCATGTTGCCGGCCTCCTTGGCGGCCGACGTGCCGGTGTTCATGGCGACGCCGACGTCCGCCTGGGCCAGCGCCGGGGCGTCGTTGGTGCCGTCCCCGGTCATGGCGACGAGCTTGCCGCCCGCCTGCTCCCGCTTGATGAGGGCCATCTTGTCCTCGGGGGTGGCCTCCGCGAGGAAGTCGTCGACGCCCGCCTCCTCGGCGATGGCCTTGGCGGTCAGCGGGTTGTCCCCGGTGATCATGATCGTCCTGATGCCCATGCGGCGCAGCTCGGCGAACCGTTCCCGCATGCCGTCCTTGACGACGTCCTTGAGGTGGACGACACCCAGCACGCGGGCCCCCTCCGGGTCCCGGACGGCGACCAGCAGCGGGGTGCCACCGGCGCGGGATATCCGGTCGGCGGCCCGCTCCGCGTCCTCGGCGGGCGTGCCGCCCTGCTCGCGCACCCAGCGCAGCACGGAACCGGCCGCGCCCTTGCGGATACGGCGCCCGTCCACGTCGACGCCGGACATCCGGGTCTGCGCGGTGAACGCGATCCACTCGGCGCCCGACAGCTCGCCGCGGTGGCGCTCGCGCAGGCCGTACGCCTCTTCGGCCAGGACGACGACGGACCGGCCCTCGGGGGTCTGGTCGGCGAGCGAGGACAGCTGAGCGGCGTCCGCGAGCTCCGCCACGCCGGCCCCGCCCACCGGCACGAACTCCGCGGCCCGGCGGTTGCCCAGGGTGATGGTGCCGGTCTTGTCGAGCAGCAGCGTGGAGACGTCACCGGCCGCCTCGACGGCCCGTCCCGACATGGCCAGCACATTGCGCTGCACCAGACGGTCCATGCCCGCGATACCGATGGCGGAGAGCAGCGCGCCGATGGTGGTGGGGATCAGGCACACCAGCAGAGCGACCAGCACGACCATTGTGAGGTGCGTGCCCGCGTACGCGGCGAACGGCGGCAGCGTGACGCAGGCCAGCAGGAAGACGATGGTGAGCGACGCCAGCAGGATGTTCAGCGCGATCTCGTTGGGCGTGCGCTGCCGGGCCGCGCCCTCCACCAGTCCGATCATCCGGTCGATGAAGGTCTCCCCCGGCTTCGTCGTGATCCGGACGACGATCCGGTCGGAGAGCACCTTGGTGCCACCGGTGACGGCACTGCGGTCGCCGCCGGACTCCCGGATGACCGGCGCCGACTCACCGGTGATCGCGGACTCGTCCACCGAGGCGACGCCCTCCACGACATCGCCGTCACCGGGGATGACGTCGCCCGGCTCGCAGACCACCAGGTCGCCGACGCCGAGCCCGGTGCCGGACACCCGCTCCTCGCCGGTCCCGGTCAGCCGGCGGGCGACGGTGTCCGCCCTGGCCCTGCGCAGGGTCTCGGCCTGCGCCTTGCCCCGGCCCTCGGCGACCGCCTCCGCGAGGTTGGCGAAGAGCACGGTCAGCCACAGCCAGGCGCTGATCGTCCAGCCGAACCAGTCGGTGGGGTCGGTGAGGGAGAACACCGTGGTCAGCACGGAGCCGATCCACACCACGAACATCACGGGCGACTTGACCATGACCCGCGGATCAAGCTTGCGGAACGCGTCGGGCAGCGACTTCAGCAGTGCCCTGGGGTCGAAGAGACCCGCTCCGACACGGCCCTCGGCGGCCTGGTGAGTGCCGGGGAGATCGCCGTGCGGCGCCCGGGTCGGGGTGACTGTGGACATCGAGTCCTCGGGCTTCTCTATCCGGGTGGTCATGACGCCAGCCCCTCGGCCAGCGGGCCCAGCGCGAGGGCCGGGAAGTAGGTCAGACCGGTGACGATCAGGATGGCGCCCACCAGCAGGCCGGTGAACAGCGGCTTCTCGGTGCGCAGGGTCCCCGCCGTGACCGGGACCGGCCGCTGGTCGGCGAGCGAGCCGGCCAGCGCCAGCACGAACACCATCGGCAGGAAACGTCCGAGCAGCATGGCGAGCCCGGTCGTGGTGTTGAACCAGTCGGTGTTGGCGTTCAGCCCGGCGAAGGCCGAGCCGTTGTTGTTGGCGGCCGAGGTGAAGGCGTACAGCACCTCGGAGAACCCGTGCGCGCCCGGATTGAGCAGCGAGTGCGTCGGGGTCGGCAGCGCCAGCGAGGCGGCCGTGAGGACCAGGACCAGGGCGGGGGTGACCAGGATGTAGCAGGCGGCGAGCTTCATCTCGCGCGCGCCGATCTTCTTGCCCAGGTACTCGGGGGTGCGGCCGACCATCAGACCGGCGAGGAACACCGCGATCACGGCCATGATCAGCATGCCGTAGAGACCGGAGCCGGTGCCGCCGGGGGCGATCTCGCCCAGCATCATCCCGAGCATGGTGATGCCGCCGCCGAGCCCCGTGAAGGAGGAGTGGAAGGAGTCCACCGCACCGGTCGAGGTGAGCGTGGTGGACACCGCGAAGAGCGCGGAGCCGCCGACGCCGAAGCGGACCTCCTTGCCCTCCATCGCGCCCCCCGCCGCTTGCAGCGCCGGGCCGTGGTGGGCGAACTCGGCCCACGTCATCAGCGCGGTGAAGCCCAGCCAGATGGTGGCCATGGCGGCGAGGATCGCGTAGCCCTGTTTGACCGAGCCGGCCATCAGGCCGAAGGTGCGGGTCAGCGAGAACGGGATGATGAGGATCAGGAAGATCTCGAACAGGTTGGTGAAGGGCGTCGGGTTCTCGAAGGGGTGCGCGCTGTTGGCATTGAAGTAACCGCCGCCGTTGGTGCCCAGCTCCTTGATGGCCTCCTGGGAGGCGACCGCGCCGCCGTTCCACTGCTGGGTGCCGCCCATGAACTGGCCGACCTCATGGATGCCGGAGAAGTTCTGGATGGCGCCGCAGGCCACGAGGACGAGGGCGCCGATGACCGCGCCCGGCAGCAGGATACGCAGCGTGCCGCGCACCAGGTCGGCCCAGAAGTTGCCCAGTTCGCCGGAGCGGGACCGGGCGAAACCGCGCACCAGGGCGACCGCGACGGCCATGCCCACGGCTGCGGACACGAAGTTCTGCACCGCGAGCCCCGCCGTCTGCACGACATGGCCCATGGTCTGTTCGCCGTAGTACGACTGCCAGTTGGTGTTGGTGACGAAGGAGACGGCTGTGTTGAAGGACTGCGCCGGGTTCACCGAGGAGAACCCGAGCGAACCGGGCAGGACGCCCTGCAGCCGCTGGAGCAGGTAGAGGAAGAGGACACCGGCGAGGGAGAACGCGAGCATCCCGCGCAGATACGCCGGCCAGCGCATCTCGGTGTCGGGGTCGGCGCCGACGGCCCGGTAGATCCACCGCTCGGCCCGCAGATGCCGGCGCGAGGAGTACACCTTGGCCATGTAGCCGCCGGCGGGCGCGTGGACGAGGGCCAGCGCGCCGATGAGGGCGAGCAGCTGGAGCACGCCCGCGAGTACGGAACCCATGTCGGCTCTCAGAACCTCTCCGGGAAGATCAGGGCGAGGACGAGATAGCCCAGCAGGGCGACGGCCACGACCAGGCCGACGACGTTCTCGGTGGTCACAGCTTCGTCACCCCCTTGGCGACGAGTGCCACCAGCGCGAAGGCCGCGAGCACGGTGACGACGAAGGCCAGATCGGCCATCTTGGGACTCCTGAACGGACTCGGGACGGAAAGGGGAACTCCTTGAGGAAACCCCTGCTCCGACCGGTCCGGACCCCCCGTTGACGCCCCTCATACGGCCGTGGCCCCGGCTTTGACGGGACTCTGACGTGCCTCACCCCGTCCACCCGGCAGGAGAGGGTTCTGGACGACGAGCTCGTCCGAGCCGGCGGGGATGAACCAGCCGTCCCTATGCCGGGACATGGCGGACTCACTGATCGCACACCCCGCACACCCCGCACACCCCGCCCCTCTTGCTCCGCTTCCCTCGATCGAACGAGTTTGGGAGCGGCGACCCATGGCGTGCCGGGCCGAGCGGGCAGGGGGAACACACGTTCCGGAATTCGCCTCGCCCGAGCCGTGACGACACCGGTGCCCTGGGCGTTTTTAGAGCACCAGTTCACTTCCCACTCGGATGGAGGAGGTCGACGACATGAGTACGTTCGCCCCCGGTTCCGCTCAGCTCACCTGCCGCGCGCTCGTCATCGACCGCGAGCGGCGCGTCCTGCGGGTACGGGATCCTGACGGGCTGCCCGGCGTACAGGCCGCGGCGGGCGACCCCACGTTGCCGGCGGCGGCCCTGCGGGCGGTGACCGAGCGCACACGGCTCGCACCGGGCGACCTGTGCCTGACCCCGAAGCTGCTGACCACCCCGGTCCATGTCGAGGCGTTGGGACCGGATCACTACGAGTTCACCTTCGCCTTCTACCTGGCCCGCGAATTGCCCGAACCACTGCCGGGCGCGGACTGGTCAGCGGTCGAGCAGCTCAAGCCGGGCCCGGTGAAGGCGAAGTCGACCGCGCTGGAACTCGACGGCAGACCCGCGCCGGTGAACGCCTCGGCGCTGATCCACGACGGCGAGGGCCGCTATCTGCTCCAGCTGCGCGACAACACTCCGGGTATCTGGGAGCCAGGAGCGTTCGCCCTGCTCGGCGGCGGCCGCGAGCCGGGGGACCGCACACTGGAGGACACCCTCCGGCGTGAACTGGCCGAGGAGGTACCGGGACTGGACCCGGCCGACCTCACGCCGTACGCCGTCGAGGAGGCCACCGGCACCGACGGACTGTGCGTGCCGGTGCAGGTCTTCTCCGGCCGCTGGACCGGCGATCCGGACGGGGTCGGACTCGCGGAGGGCGTGCTGCTGCGCTGGTTCCGCCCGGACATGCTGCACCGGCTGCGGCTGGCCCCCGGAACCCGTGAACTCCTCCTGCGCCACGCGGCCCGCCCGCCCGTGCGCCCCCCGGCGATCCCGCGCCCGGCGAAGGCACCCGACGCGGGCGGCACGGAGCTGAACATCGTCGGGGTCCATCTCTACGCGGAGGACGCCGACGGCCGGGTACTGCTCGGCCTCCGCCATCCCGACGCCGCCTTCGCGGGGTCCGCCTGGCACTTCCTGGCCGGGCACTGTGAGCGGGAGTCGGCCGTCGCGTGCCTGGTGCGGGAGGCGCGCGAGGAAGCGGGCCTGGTCATCGACCCCGGTGACGTGGAGCTGACCCATGCGGTGCATGTGCTGCACGGTCCGGGCGCGCGGCCACGCCTGCAACTGGTCTTCCGTGCCAGCCGCTGGCAGGGGACACCGTGGCTGAGGGAACCGGACAAGTGTCTCGACTGGCGCTGGTGGGACCCGGACCGGCTGCCGGAGCCGCTCGTGCCGTACGCCCGCGCGGCCATCGACGGCATCCGCGCGGGCCGCGCCTACTCGGAGATGGGCTGGTGCCCGGCATGAGCGGGCGGCAGCGGCACACCGTGCCGGTGGACGTACACCTCATCCTGCGCCGGGAGGTCCGGAGCGGGCCGGAGGTGCTGATGTCGCGGCGGGCCGGGGCGGTGTACGCCGCCGGACTCTGGCATCTGCCCTCCGGGCACCTGGACGGCCCGCACGAGGACGTGGTCGACGCCCTGCTCCGGGAGGCGCGCGAGGAGACCGGTGTCGCCGTCGAGCGGGCCGGCGTGCGCGCCGCCGTCACCGTCCACCACCGGGCACCCGGCGGGGAGGCCCGGGTCGGCTTCTTCTTCGAGGTGCGGCGGTGGGCGGGCGAACCCCGTGTCATGGAACCGCGCGTCTGCGACGCCATGAGCTGGGTCCGGCTGGACGCGCTCCCCGCGGCGACCGTGGCGTACTGCCGGGCCGGTCTGGACGCGTACCGGTCCGGGGAGCGGCTGGCCGTGCACTTCCAGCGGCCGGACGACCCGGTCGCCCACGACCCGGCGGCCGACCGGCTCCGTCCCGTCCCCGGCGTCGACCCGTCGCCGCCTCCCCGGAGTCCGGCACAGGCAGGCCCGCAGCACTTCCTGGAGACGCATCGTGAACAGTGAGGCCCTGCACGACCGCCCCCGGCACTCCGGCACCGCGCCCGCCGCCCGGCCCGCCACGCCCGCCGACGCGGAGAGCATCGTCCGGCTGCGGTCCGCGTTCGTCCTCGCCGAGCCGTTGACGGAGGAGTGGATCGTCCGCGCCGGCGCCGGGCTGGCCGCCCGGCTGGCCCCCGGGGACGACGCCCGTGCCTGTGTCGTCGACGCCCCGGACGGCGCCCTCGCGTCCTGTGCGCTCGCGCTGCTCCACCCCGTCCTGCCGGAACCCGCGTCGCCCTCGGGGCGGGCGGCGCGGGTGCACGCGGTCGTCACGCATCCCTCGTGGCGGCGCCGGGGACACGCCCGGTCGGCGCTGGCCGCGCTGCTCGACCGGCTCCGGGCGGAGCGGGTGTCGCCCGTGGAGGCGGACGCGTCCGGCGCCTCGGTGGCGCTCCTACGTGCCTCGGGTTTCTGCGGCGACCCGACGCCCACCCGGATGACCTGGCCGAAGCCACCGGTCCGGGGCCGGGTGGACGAGGGGTCCGGCAAGGTCTGGCTGCCGCCGGAGCAGTACGCCGAGACGGTCATGAAGGCCACCGGCTTCGCCTGCGTCCTCTTCACCGACCTCCACGACCGGCCCGTACAGCTCCACGGGGTCTACAGCGCGACCCACCCCTGGCAACTGGCCGGCGGCACGATGGACCCCGGCGAGCGGCCCTGGGAGACGGCCGTGCGGGAGTGCCGGGAGGAGACGGGCATCGAGCTGAGCGGGCCGCCGAGGCTGCTCGCGACGGTGTACGGGCTGCCCGGTACCGAGTGGCCGTACAGCACGATGGGGCTCGTCTTCGACGGCGGCCGGCTCGACGAGGGGCAGCTCCGGGACATCGTGCTGGACCCGCGTGAGCACGACGAGGTCCGGGTGCTGCCGCTCCCGGAGTGGCGGGCGCTGATGCCGCCCCGGGACTTCGCGCGGCTCGGCGCGGTCCTGGAGGCCCGCCGCACCGGCGTGGCCGCCTACTTCGACACCTGGGACTGGGGGACGGAATGACCGCCGTACCGCTGCCGCACCGGCGGGTGGCGAACGATCTCACCGACCCGGTCTCCATATAAGCCGTATACCGTCCATCCGCTGGCATAGTGCCGCCATGACCCTCACGCCCCGTAAGAGCGGCTCTGGGCGGGCCAGCGGCAGGCGCCGCGCGGCCCTCGCGCTGGCCTGCGCCCTCGGGATCACGGGCGGGGTCGTCCTCACGCTGGACCTGTCCGAGGACGACCCCCGCACCCCCGCTCTTCCCGGCCACCCGGCTCCCGGCCGCTCGGACGCTCCCTCCCCCGGCGCCCCCGGCATCGGCGACCCGCTCATGCCGCTGGACGGGAACGGCGGCTACACGGTGCGCCGCTACACGCTGGACTTCGACTGGCAGGCGCCCCGGACACCGTTCCCGGCCGCCACCACGATCAGCGCCACCGCGACCCAGTCCCTCTCCCGCTTCGACCTCGACTTCGCGGGCAACGCCCTGCGCGGTGTCACGGTCGACGGCGTGCCCGCGAGGACCGCGCGCGGGGGGGACGAGCTGGTCGTGACCCCGGCGCGGCCGATCGTGCGGGGCCGCGTCTTCACCGTGCGGGTCGTCTACACCGCCGACCCGACGCGGCACCGCCACCGCACCGACGCGATCCAGGACTACGGCTGGGTGCCCACGGCCGACGGCACGCTCCTCTCGCCGCAGCCGAACGGTGCCCGGATGATCTTCCCGGCCGACGACCACCCCAGTCTGCGGGCGCCGTTCACCTTCCACATCACCACCCCGGCCGGCCTGACGGCGGTGGCCAACGGACGGCTCGTCACCCGCGTACCCCAGCGCGACGGCCGGGTCCGCTGGACGTACGACTCGGAGCACCCGGTCGCCCCGCAGCTGGTCCAGCTGGCCATCGGCCGGTTCGACGTGGTGGACGGCACCGGGCCGCACGGGCTCCCGCTGCGGGACGTGGTGCCCCGGGGGCTGGTGGCGCGGACCAGGGCGTACCGGGAGCTGACGCCGGACCACCTCACCTGGCTGGAGGAGCGGCTCGGCCCGTACCCGTTCCGGCGCTACGGCGTGCTGGTGGGCGACACCGAGCTGCCGGTGGCGCTGGAGACGCAGTCGCTGTCGGTGGTGCCGAGCACGGATCTGCTGGGGGATCAGGTCACGGCCGAACGCAATCTCGTGCATGAGCTGACCCACCACTGGACCGGCGACAGCGTGGCGATCCGCCGCTGGTCGGACCTGTGGCTGAGCGAGGGTCACGCCCGGTTCTACGAGCTGCTGTACGCCGGCACGCGGGGCGGCCCCGGCCTGGAGGAGATGATGCGTTCGGCCTACGAGCAGCACGACCGGTGGCGGCACGACGACGGCGCGCCCGCCGAGCCGCACGAGGAGGGCCTGTTCCGGCAGATGCGCTACGACGGCTCGGCGCTGGTGCTGTACGCGCTGCGCGAGAAGGTCGGCGCGGACACCTTCGAGCGCGTCGAGAGAGCCTGGGTGACGACGTATCGGGGACGGGTGGCCGGTACCCGGGACTTCGTCGGACTCGCCTCGAAGGTGGCCGGCGAGGATCTGACGGGCTTTCTGACCCCGTGGTTGTACGGGTCGCACGCCCCGCCCATGCCCGGCCACCCCGACTGGCGGGTGGACCCGGTCGAGGAGGGGTGAGCGCACCGCCCCCACCCGGCGGTGCCGCTGCCGCCGACCGGGTGGCCTGAGCGCGGGGGCTGGTCCACGCCAGTGACGCTCGGCGCGACGCGGCGCGCGAGGCAAGGAAACGTGAGCGGGGTGACATGCGGGGCGCCCCGGTTCGCGCCCTGGCCGCATGTCCAGGCCGCGCCGAACCTCGTTGGAGCCAGCCGTATGAGAAAACGCGTCGCCCCCCGCCTGTCCAGTGCCGTGCGCGGGCATCGGCGGATCATCTGCGTGACCGCCGCGTCGGCGGCGCTTCTGGTGCCTTTGCTGATCGACCGCTCGGACGACTCGGGCGGACCCCCCGACCAACGCCTCCAGGACGACTACACGGCAGCCGCGGCCGAGTTCCACGTCCCCCGCAGTGTGCTGATGGGGGTGTCCTATCTCCAGTCGCGGTGGGACTCCCACCAGGGCGCCCCGAGCGTCATCGGCGGCTACGGGCCGATGCACCTGGTGGACTCCGCCGGACCGCCGGCCGCCACGCCCCCGCACCATGTGACACCCCATCCGAAGGTGCGCAAGGCCAGTCCGTCCCCGGCGCAGAAGGCGGTTGAGGACGCCCGGCGCTCCGCGGACCTGCGGCGGGCGGCCGATCTGGTCGGTCTTCCGGTGGAGCGGCTGCGCACGGACGACGCCGCCAATGTGCGCGGGGGCGCGGCGCTGCTCGCGGCGGCGCAGCGGGGGCTGGGCAAGCCGCTCAGCACCGACCCGGCCGAGTGGTGGGACGCGGTGTCGCGCTTTCCGGGCTCGACCGACGCCGGTTCGGCGGCGGCCTATGCCGACGATGTCTTCGATGTCATCCGCCGGGGCGCGAACCGGGTCACCGACGCCGGTCAGCACGTCGTCCTGGCGGCGAGCCCCAGGGTGCGCCCGCCCTCCGGGGCGGCGGGGGCGTCCCGTTCGAAGGACGTGGAGTGCCCGGCGGAGCTGTCGTGTTCCTGGCTGAGCGCGCCGTACGTCCGGATCGACGACGAGGCATACGGCAACCACGACCTGGCCGACCGGCCCAAGGACCAGCGGATCGAGTACATCGTCATCCATGACACCGAGGCGCCGCTGGCCTCGATGCTGCTGACCGTCCAGGATCCTACGGAGGCGTCCTGGCACTACTCGATCCGGTCCAGCGACGGCAGCGTCACCCAGCACGTCAAGACCAAGGACGCGGCCTGGCACTCGGGCAGCCAGTTCGTGAACGGCCGCTCGATCGGCATCGAGCACGAGGGGTTCCTGCGGCAGCCGGACGCCTGGTACACGGAGCAGATGTACCGTTCCTCCGCCCGGCTGGTGAAGTACCTGACCAAGAAGTACGACATCCCGCTGGACCGGCAGCACATCTTCGGCCACGACAATGTGCCCGCGCCGACCAAGGACACCATCCCGGACATGCACGACGACCCGGGCCCGTTCTGGGACTGGCGGCACTACTTCGACCTGCTGGGCGCGCCGCTGAAGGCCACGGCGGGGCCGGACAGCGACACGGTGATGATCCTTCCGGAGTACGCCAAGCACAAGCCGGTGTTCACCGGCTGCCTGGAGAGCGGCGAGAAGTGCGCGCCGCACGGTTCCAGCGCGGTCCGGCTGCACAGCGAGCCGAGCGAGGACTCCGCGCTGATCCAGGACCCGGGCCGCAAACCGGACGGTGACGACACGACGGTGGACGTCAACGACCTGGGGTCGCGGGTGTCGGCGGGGCAGTTGTTCGCGGTGGCCGGACGTCAGGGCGACTGGACGGCGATCTGGTTCCAGGGCCACAAGGCGTGGTTCAGGAACCCGGAGGACCAGCCGACCGCCGTGGGTGCGCGGGCCCGGACGATCACTCCGAAGGCGGGCCGCCACGAGATCCCGGTGTTCGGGCGGGCGCTGCCGGAGGGGTCGGCCTATCCGGAGGGCATGGACGAGCAGCAGGAGGCTCCACTGCCCTACACGATCGACGAGGGCCAGCGGTACGTCACGCAGTCCGTGGTCCACGGCACCTATGTCGACCGGTCCTCGTTCGGGACATCCCCGGCGCCGGTGGTGAAGGGGCAGGAGGAGTACTACGAGATCCAGCTCGACCACCGGCTGGCCTATGTGCGGGCGAGCGACGTGGACGTGAAGGAGCCTCCGGCGGCAGCGGGTGCGCCGAAACCGGCCGAGCCGAAGTCCTGAAGCTGACACACCGCGCGGCCGGGGCCGGCCTCCGAGGGCAGGCCCCGGCCGCTCG
>NZ_JBHXLV010000152.1:0-16086 GCF_042721685.1 Streptomyces sp. NPDC058459
GTCGTCACCGGTCATCGGCGGCGTACCGGGGCGGACGGGTTCTCAGGAGAGCTGTGTGTCGCTCCGGGACACCCGATGCCCGTACATCTTCCCGGTCCTGTCTCCGCCACCGACGAATTCGAGGTCCCCGGAGTCGTTCCAGCGGACCAGGTCGCCGGTGCGGTACATGCGGCCTCCGGGCTCGTCGGCGAACGGGTCGTCGAAGAACCAGCCGTCCGTGGCACTTTGGTTGTTGTAGTACCCGAGGGCGACGGTCGGACCGGCGATGAACAGCTCGCCCGTACCGCCCGTGGCGACCGGGCGCCGCTCCTCGTCCAGGACGTACAGGCGCACGCCCGGGATCGGCCGTCCGAGGGCGACCGGCCCGGGTGCGTTGAGCCGGTGGAAGGCAGCCCACACCGTGGTCTCGACCGGGCCGTACTCGCTGATGAGCGAAACCGGCCTGGAGTAGGCCGCGAAGTGGCGCTTCACCAGGGTTTCCGTGAGCGGCGCGTCGGCCACGGTGACCATCCGCAGCGAGTCCAGCCGGTCCGCTCCGCCGCGCTCGGCGGCCGCCAGCAGGGAGTCGTACAGGGCCAGGGTGGAGCGCAGGCGGCTCACCTGCTCGCGGGCGATCAGGTCCAGCAGCCGGTCGGCGTCGGCGCGTTCCTCCGCCGTGGGAATCACTAGGCGGTTGCCCGCCTCCAGCGTGCCCCACAGGCCGGCGGCCGAGGAGTCGTCGGAGAGCGGCGACACCAGCAAGAAGGTCGACTCGTTCGGGAACAGCAGATGCCTCGCCAGGGTCGAGGCCGCCAGATTGCCGTGCCCGATGACGACGCCCTCCGGCTCTCCCCGGCTGCCGCGCATGTAGCTCAGCAGTGCGGGGTCGTCGGCCGTGAGCGACCAGGTCGGCACCCTGTCGTCCGTGCCTCCCGCGGCGCCCTCCGCCGCGAACGTGTCGGCCAGGACGAGCACGGGCACGTCGCCCGCGGGCGCCAGCGCCTCGGTCGCCGCGCTCACCAGGACCGCGGCGACTTCCGCATCCTCCAGAACGTCGGCGACGGGCTGCGACAGGTCCGGTGCGACATAGGCCGCACCGGCCCGGAGCACTCCCAGCGCGGCGGCCACTAGCGCGGCCGACGAATCCAAGAGGACCGCGACGCGGTCGCCGACGCCGACGCCCGCCTTTGCCAGCAGGGCAGTCACCCGCCCGGACCAACTGTAGAGGTCATGGTAGGTGACGTCCTGGCTGCCGCTGCGGACGGCCACGGCGTCCGGCGCGCTCTCGACCACCAGGGCCACCATCTCGTGCACGGTGATCAAGTCGACCCGCGGCGTCACCGCTCCGCTGGCCAGCGACAGCCACTCCTGTCGTTCTTCCTGGTCCGGTCGCGACGGGGTGGAGGACGCGGACTGCGTCATCGTAGACATGCGACTGACTCCGTTCTGGTCGTAGGGAACGCTGTTGATCTGCTCGGGGCACGACGGGTTGGTCCGGCTCCGGCACTGCCCGGGTGCGGGCTTCAGACAGTGGCCGACTCGCGTTCGCCTAGCTTCACGAGCTCGCTGACCCAGTCGAAGAGGTAGTCGTCGACGAAGACCTGCTGAGCGCGCTCCAGGGGGTGACGGCCGGGGGCCAGGTCGCCGATCTCCTCGCCTACCGCGTAGATCGAGGGCCCGCCGTACGGGAAGCGGCCGGATCCCAGGACCCGGGAGAAGTTGATCTGGTCGCGGTACTGGGGCAGGTTCTCGAAGGCGGAGGAGTCCGGGTCGAAGGCCCACAGGAAGCCGTAGTGGTAGCCCCGCTGGGCGAGCCAAGCGTCGAACATGACCCAGTGCATCAGGAACTCGGACTGGTCGCCCGGTTCGCTCTGGAACGAGCGGTACCAGGCGATCGCCTTGGCGTCGCGTCGCGGTATGTAGGCCGCGTGGATGCGGTTCCAGCCCGCCTCCGGGACGTCATCGGCCAGGCCGCCCTGGAGATCCGCCTCGCCCGTGTATGCCTCGGAGCGGTCCAGCTTGGACCACATCCCGAGGAACAGCACCTGATCCGGCGTCAGGCCGCGTTCTTCGGTGTACTGGTCGAGCCGCTCCACCGTGAGGCGGACCGTGCGTCGGTTGCTTCCGGCGCAGACACCCAGGTTGACGAAGTCGGCCCCCAGACGCCGGGCGAGCACGGCACCCCAGCAGCTCTGCATCCGGTCGGAGAGTTCGTCGCCGTAGGTCTGACTGTCGCCGTTGACCACGACAAGCCGTATGGGGGAATCACCCGTGCTGGGCAGCATGGATCCGTCCAATCTGCTGGTTGGGCCTGGTTCTTCGAACACCCGGCACGGCGCGGTGGCCGGCCGCCCGGGCGGGGTGGCGCACACGGTCTGTGGCTCGACCGGCTCACCCGAAGCGGTTCTCCTCCCGCGTCGTGAGCCAACTCGGCCTGGTGTAACCGGAATCGGGTCCGTCGGCGCCCCACGGCCAAGACCCGAGAAGTCCCATGAGGGCGCAGAACCGGGAGGTGTTCCGCTCGATCATGTCCGGGGTCGTGGACGCCCAGAAGAGCTCCTGCGGCAGCAGGTGGAACCTCACCATGGGCAGCATCAGGGTGACGCGCGCACCCGCCGCCGTCCGCGGCACCGCGCCGTGCCACAATGCCCCGTGGTGGATGATGACCGAACCCGCGGGCGCTTCGACGACCTCCACGTCGGGATGGTCGTGCAGGCGCAGATGGGATGCGGGGACGTCCATGGAGAGTTTGTGGCTTCCCGGCAGGACGCACAGGGCGCCGTTCTCCCGGGTGTAGTCGGTCAGCGCCCAGGTGACGGTGCAGAACTGGGCGTCGGTCGGCCAGGGTGCGGGGACCTTGCGGCTCTGGTCGGCGTGGAAGTCGAAGGGCTCGGTGGACGATTCGTCCTTGACGGCCGCGGTGCACTGGCTGAGTTTGGCACGGTAGCCGAGGAGGAAGGCCACCAGGGCGAGCGGAGCGGGCGCCATGAGCGCCTGCTCGAACAGCCGGTCCGTGGGCAGGAGATGCCACAGGAGCCGGCCACGGGGGCTTCCGTCGCCGTCCGCCTTCGGCCGCTGCCGCCGGTCCGTCTCCAGGATCTTCTCCTTGAGACGTTCACAGAAGTCGAGCGGTGCCGCCTTTCCGGGCGCAAGGACCGTATACCCCTTCGTCTCCAGGTCGACGGCATTTGAGTCCAGGTCCAATTCGGCGATTTCCTGCCGAATTCTACGCGTTGCCTCCAGCCCTGCAGGAAGCCGGTCCTCCTCGACCTTCTTGGCCGCCAGTTCCCGTAAGAAGGCGATCTCCCGGGACAACGCGACGTGATCGGCAGTCATACTCACCCTCTTTCCGACTGGCGGCTCGTGGACGCGCCTTTCTGCGCGGTATGGGAACGATGTTCGTGATGGAGGCGCCCGGGACTGGACTCAGGCATTGTCTTTCGCGTCCGTCTGGGTCCATTTGATGCTGCACCCGACCGACGGCCTCTGATCGGCGGGGGCGGGTTCGCCGGCCCGCAGCCGGTCGACGGCCGCCCTCAGATCGCGCCCGGTCACCGGCTCCGTCCCGCCCGGACGGCTGCCGTCCAGCTGCCCCCGGTAGTAGAGCCGGCCCGCGGCGTCGTAGAGAAAGACGTCCGGCGTGCACAAGGCACCGAAGGCGCGGGCGACATCCTGGTCGACGTCAACGAGGTAGGGGAAGGTGTAGCCGTGCCGCGCGGCCGTCTCGCGCATATGGTCCGCGTCGTCGTCCGGGTATGCCACCGGGTCGTTGCTGTTGATCCCCACCATCGTCAAGCCGAACTCGGCGAGGTCCCGGCCCAGCAGGCTCAGCTGGTCGGCGACGTGTTGGACGTAGGGGCAGTGGTTGCACATGAACACCACGAGCGTCCCGACATCGGACGCCAGATCGGGACTGGAGACGATCTTGCCGTCGAAGTCAGGCAGGCTGAAGGACGGCAGCTGCTGGGCAGGTGGATTGGGCAGAGTGAGCGTGGACACCAAGGTCTCCCATTATCTGTGAAAGCGGGTCGATCGGGACCGCCTGCCGATGTGCTCGCAGACGGGGGCATGTTCCCTCGATGCCCGCCATGCGGTCCGCGGAAAGAGAATCCGAGCGGACACATCCGTTTATTCCCGGCCTTCGCCTCAAGAAGGCCGGCGCCTGATATCTCAAGACACCATTCTCCTTGACCAGGAGCCGACAAAGGCAACTTTGCAAGATTTCAGGGAAGTGCTGGTACTGATCGAATCGTGCCACACATGTGCCTTGAGAAACCATCCCTGAGCGGAAGTAGATGGCTTCCACAGGGGGATGGCAGCCGTGGGACTAAGGAGAGTCCATGTCGCCGCTGTCGCGGCAGGGCCCCGTGTCCACGACATGCAGGCGCAGTTCGCCGAAGAACGACTCGCCGTGCGGGTCGGGGCCGGGCACCCATGCCTGGTCCGGGGTGGGCAACATCTCGGTCACCGTCACCGTGACGTTCCCCTGCGCGGTCCGCTGGGCGGCTCGCAGCGCGGCACAGAAGGAGGACACGAAGAGCGGGCTCGTCAGGTCGACGTAGAAGGGCTTGGGCTCGGTCGAGATCTTCACGAAGCAGCGTTCGGGCAGGTTGTTGCGACGGCGCCAGCTGCGGGCCGCCAGGAACTCCCCGGCCTCGGGGCGCACCGGCAGCAGGTCCGTCTCCTCGGCCGTGGTGCGCCAGGTCTCGCGGAACATCACCAGCCGGTCGGCCGTGATCCGGGGTGTGTGCCCGTCCGACAGGCCCAACTTGAAGGCGTCGACCGTCGCCATGGAGAGAAAGGCCGAGAGCACGGTCAGCATCGGGTACTCCCGGCCGCCCACTGTCGCCCAGAGCGCCCCGTCCCGCGACGACAGCCGCACGGCGGCGGTGGAGGCCGTCCGGTCGAGATCGGCACCGGGCACCGGCGCGAAGGCCAGGAACCTGTCGGAGTCGGCGTATTCGCAGGGCACGGTCCGCCCGGCGTTGCGCGGCCACACCAGGGGGAACAGGGGCATGATGCGCTCCTCGCCCTGGTCCCGTGCGAGGCGTTCGACGACGCTCTCCGGGTCGTCGAGTGACCAGCTGAACAGGTGCCCCTCCATCGTCCCGACCGTGGCGTGCAGTTCGCCGAGGACCACCTGGTAGTCCCCCTCGTTCGCGGCTTTCACCGACGGGGCGCAGAGGTGCAGGTCAGGGCTGTGCACCCGGCCCCCGGACCAGCCTGGCCCCGACGCGGGCAGCAGTTCGTCCAGGCGCTGGGCCAGTTCGTCCGAGGACAGTCTCAACTCCCGTGCGTCGGGTGGCACGTCGTTCAGGCCGAGCACCTTCGTCAGGCGGGTCCTGAAGTCGCTCATCACGCCGTCCGAGGGTTTGGCTCCGGCACCCATGAAGAGCCGCAGCACGGGCAGCCAGATGTCGGCGAGGGTGAGGTCCCCGCCGTCGGGGCGGTACTCGCGATAGAGACGGACGAGTGCCTCCTCGTACGCCTCCGCCATGGCCACGGTGAGCCAGCGGGCCGCCCTCAGCACGATGTCCAGGGCGGGCGCCAGGCCGTCGAGGAAGTTCCGGCCGAGCGACAGCTCCAGGTCCCGCGTGGTGTCCTCGTAGCACAGACCGCGTCCGGCGTAGGCGACGCCGCTGCGCCGCCGCGCGTCCCGCCCGGTGATCTCGGTGAACTCCTCGCTCAGGTGCCGCTGGGCGTGCGCCAGAGCCACGGGGTCGCCCGCGGCTCGCGCCACGGCGTCACGCGCCATCCGCAGACGGTCCAGACCGCCACGCGCGCGCTCCCGCAAGGCCGGATCTCCGATGGCCTCGACGCGGTCGGCGAGCGCCGTCTCGTTCCCGGCGTGCAGGGGCACGTTGGCGTCCCAGGTGATCAGCCGCCGGCGCACCAGGTCGTCGAGGAGCCGATAGACCTCCTCCGCCTCGGTGAAGGCCGCGCCCGGGCCGGTGGTGAGTTCCCGGGCGACGAGGGCGGCCGGCCGCTTGCCGTCGCAGGCCCGCAGCAGTGCCGCCTCCCGGTCCGGGAGCGGGACGGCCGGCGAGCCGGGCCGGTACACCTGATCCGCGTCCAGCAGATGGTGGGGGTGCCTGGCGGGTGGCAGCCACCGCCGCACCTCGTCGTCGGTCGCCAGCCACTCCCCGTACGCCATCACCGCCCACGGCTCCAGAAACACCTGGCGCCGATCGACGAGTCCGGGGCCGGTCACGGCACGGATGTCGTCCTGTTCGTCGTCCAACGTGATCCACAAGGACGGTCCGAAGAAGCCGACGGTCTCCGCCTTGGCGCAGTAGCGCTGCCAGAACCTGCTCAGCTGCTCCTCACGGTAGCGGCGTTTGGCGTTGCGTCGGATCGGCTCGGGATTGCGCAGCAGCGAGTCCAGCAGGCCTGCGATAGCCGGGCTCTGCCAGGTGATCGCCTCGCGCAGCAGCGGGTCCGCGGCCAGCCGGTTCACCTCGGTCGAGACGGCGGCGACGGTCTCCTGGAAGACCGCTGCGAACTCGGACTCCGGGGCGGTGCCGTCGAGCAGTCCGTCGGCGGACGCCGCACAGACGGGAGCGGCGAACCTCAACAGCCCGGACGCCGGGAAGCCCGTACTGCGCAGCAGAGCGTCGCGCCAGGCCAACCATTGGGTACTGCCCAGCCTGACATGGTCGGTGGATGCCATGAACACCTGCCTGTCCTCGGCGAGTTCGACGCGGGGGGATGTGCGTGGATCCGGTGTTACGAGGGCGGTCAGGCCCGTTCCAGCGCGCCGGAGCGGCGTCCGCCGTGTTCGAAGAGGGAGAGCAGGGTCATGCCGATCGCGAAGTAGGCGAGGCCGAGACCGCCTTCCTTGAGGATGAGCGGTGCCAGGTCGGCCCAGCCCGCCTCGGCGACCGCGAGCCGGGCCGCCTCGATCGCGTGGGTGAGCGGCAGCCAGGGGCTGATCGCGGCCATCCAGTTGGGCAGCGTGCGTATCGGCACGTTCACGCCGCAGAACAGCAGCAGTACTCCGAAGACGATGTTGGAGAGCACCGCCGTCTCCCGCACCCTCAGAGCCAGGGCCGCGCTGATCAGACCGAAACCGGTGCACGCGGCCGCGGCCACCGCGCTGATCAGGGCCATGGACGGCCAGGCCGCAGCCGGGACACGGACGTCGAGGAGAAGCGAGCCGACCGCGAGACTGAAGAGCGCCACCACGCACCCGTTGACCAGTACCGGCAGGGCCCGGCCGAGGAACAGCGGCAACCGCCGGGCCGGTGCGCCAAGCACGAGGCTCAGCGTCTGGGTCGAGCGCTCGTTGGCGACGGTGGCCGTCATGGCGAACAGACACGGGATGGCCACGTACTGCAGGGCGTTGCCGACCAGGTAGAAGGAGTCCGACTCAAGGCCGGCATTACGGCCTATGTACACGAACAACAGGATCTGGAACAGCGGAGCGAGCAGCAGACTCGGCACGTAGATCCAGGGCGTCAACCACCCGAACAACGCGCGGAAACTGATCAGGCCACCGACGAAAAACACACGGATGGAGTTCACACGACGCCCATGTCTAGGTGAGGGAGAGGGTTGCGTGCTTACGAGCCGACCGCAGCACGGTCGAGGACAGCAGGGTCGCGGCGCCCCCGTAGCAGAGGCTCAGCGCAACGCAGGCGGCCAGCGCGGCCCACGGGGACGTACCCACGGCGGCCTCCCGGACCGCCCGCACACCCCAGGTCGGCGGCAGAGCGTAGGAGATCGGGCTCACCCAGTCCGGGAAGACCGAGAGCGGGACGAAGAATCCGCAGAGCAGCCAGCCCGGGTACTCCAGCAGGTTGCCCAGTGCCCAGGCGGTCCGGTAGCGCACCACGGTGACGGACAGCAGGAAGCCGATCATCGCCATCGAGACGACCGACAGCAGGACCGAGACGACGAACCCCGGGACGTCGGCGACGTGCAGCTGAACGTCGAACACCAGCCAACCCCACAACAAGGTGGCCACCATGCTGTAGAGGCCGAGTGTGGCGATGGCCAGAGTGATCGGGATCATCGTCAGCGGGAAGGGCGTGGGCGTGGACACCAGCAGTTCGAGCGTGCCGAACCAGCGCTCCCGTTGGAGCACTCCGCTCGCCGTGCTGGCGATGGCGCTCCAGATCCCCATCATCGACGCGCCGATGCCCGCGTAGACCATGGTGTCCCCGTCGTCAGTGAGCCGGTAGAGCAGAAAGGCCGACGTGGCGAAGAACAGCGGCCAGACGACCTGGAGAGCGCCTTCGAAGGCCGACATCGCGATGATCTTGAGGTGCAGCCGCCAGCCGTGTGTCACCAGGCGCAGGACGTGCCGCGGCCCGAGTCCCGCCTGGTTCATGAGCCGCTCACCAGCTCGACGTACGCGTCCTCAAGCGTGGGCTCGCGGGAGACCACCCTGCCCACCCGGGTGTCCGACAGTCGCTCCAGCAACGCGGGGGTGATGTCCGCCTCCATGTCGGTCTGGACGTTGAGGATCTGGGCGTGCCCGCGTTCCTCGACCGCCACCGACCGCACCCCCGCCACAGCCCGGATCTCCGGCAGCCGGTCCTCGGCCAGGCCGAAGGTCTCTATCTCGACGACGTTTCCGGCCGAGACGCGTTTCTTCAGATCGTCCGGCGTGCCTTCGGCCACGAGTGACCCGCCACGAATGACAGCGATCCGGTCGCAGAGTTCGTCCGCCTCGAACATGTAATGCGTCGTCAGGAGGATGGTCTTACCGGCTTCCATCAACGTCCGTACGGTGGATCTGAGTTCACGTGCGCCCACCGGGTCGATACCGATCGTCGGCTCGTCGAGGAACAGCACATCCGGGTCGTGTAGGAGTCCTCTGGCGATGTGCAGACGCTGCCGCATTCCGCGGGAGAATCCCTCCACCCGCTCCTTCTCTCGCCCGGACAGGCCCACCAGCTCTAGAAGTTCGGCAATCCGGGCCTGTTGACTGCGCGCGGGTATGCCATAGAGGTCCGCGAAATAGCGCAGATTATCCATCGCCGACAACCGGTCGTAAAGTCCGCGATCGCCGCCGAAGACGTACCCGATCTGGTGGCGCACCTTCCGGGCGTCGGACACCACGTCACATCCGGCGACCCGCACCGAGCCCCGGTCGGGAAGCAGCAAAGTGGTCAGGATCTTTACGGTTGTGGTCTTTCCCGCGCCATTCGGACCGAGAAGCCCGAAAACTTCCCCTTGTTCGATCGAGAAACTCACGTCTCGCACCGCCTCAACGACGGTGCGCTCCCGCTTGAAGAGTCCGGTTCGCGTCTGATAGGACCGGTGGATCCCATGGACCTCGACGATAGGCATCGTCCCAGGTTAGCTGTTGATCAACAGCTGTCAACGGGCTGATTGTAAACAGATTCTGACGGTTCGTTGGTCGCAACGTCACAGACACGGTTAGTTTTCTGACGTTCAGTCAGCAAGAGTTTCACACGTCAGCGCCCGCGGAACTCGCCTATAACGGACCGGATCCCCATACAGGCGCACGCGGAACCCGACCGCGCTCGCAACTCCTGCCGTACACTCACGCATCGCGATCATGTCCGGCTGCACCACTCCTCTCCAGGGAGAGACTTGCGTGACGTATGCCGAAAAGCACGAATCGGGCCGCGTTGTCGATGATTTCCTCACCGTGGCAAGGCGGGTGCCAGACCGGACCGCCGTCGAGGGACCGACAGGACGCGTCAGTTACCAGGAGCTGTCCTCCGCCGTCGCCCGCGCGTCAGCCGTACTGACCGACAGCGGAGTCGAGACGGGGACCCTGATCCGTCTCCACGGCTCCCTCGGCGCTCCGCTGATCGCGCAGCTGCTGGCCGCGTGGCAGTGCGGCGCCGTGGTGTGGCTGGACGCGGACGCCGGGTTCCCGGCCGCCGGCCCACTCGTCGACGAGGAGTCGCTGCTGTCGGTCACCACCGGGCCCGCGGACCAGGAGCCCGGCATCCGGTGGGTGCGACAGCTGCCCGCCGACTTCGCCACCGCCGTCCGCCGGACGATGGCACGGAGGGCCGATCTCGTCGAGGCGGGCGGCGGCTACCTGGTGCGCTCCTCGGGCAGCACGGGACGGCGCAAGATGATCCTGGGCGACCTGCGCTCGCTGTCCCAGTTCGTGGCGTGGCAGCGAGCGGAGTTCAGGGTGTCCACCGACGACCGGGTGGCGGCGCTGACCAACATCGGCTTCGACGTCGTCTACCGCGAAATCTTCACCACCCTCACCAGCGGGGCCACGCTGCTGTGCCCCCCGCCGAACCTCCCGCCGAGCAGGGCCCTGGGCTGGCTGTGGGAGACCGGCGCGACCATCCTGCACGTGGTGCCGTCCCTGGCCCGCTACTGGCTGACCGCAGCGGGGCCGAGCCAGGCGGATCAGGCCCACACGCCCCGGCTCCGCGCCACGTTCTTCGCGGGAGAGCCACTCGACGCGCAGCTGGTCAGCGGGTGGCGCTTCCGCACCGGTGAACGCCAGGAGGTGGTCAATTTCTACGGGCCGTCGGAGACCACCCTCGCGAAGTTCAGCCATCGCGTCCCCCGCGGCCCGCTGACAGGCGCGGTACCAGTCGGACAACCGCTGCCGGGCACGAGCGTGGCGATCACCGATCCGCACACCAGTACGCCGGTACCGGCCGGATCCGTGGGCGAAGTCGTGATAAAGACGGCGTACGGCTCCTTCGGCTACCTCGGCGACGCCTCCCCGAAGACCCTGGCGAAGTTCCGCCGCGAGGGCCGCCTTGTCACCTTCCACACGGGTGACCTGGGCCGTCTGGGCCCCGATGGCCTAGTGCTGCTGGGACGGCTGGACAGCCAGCTGAAGATCAACGGTGTCTGGATCAACTGCCACAGCGTCGAGACCGAGCTGCGCGCGCACCCCGCGGTGGAGGACGCCGCGGTGCTCGGCCAACGGACCTCCAGGGGCCTGCGCCTGCACGCCGCCGTGGTGCTGCTGGAGCAGGTCGATCCGCAGCTTCTGCGCGGCCATGTGCTCAAGCGGCTCGGCCCACCGTCGGTCCCGGCCGTACTGACGCCGGTGCCCGGTCTGCCCAGACTGGCCACCGGCAAGGTGGACCGGATCTCTTTGCGCCGCCTACTCAAGCACCAGGAGCAGGCGGCCGCCCACCGGATGCCGCCCGCAGAACGCGGGGAGGTGAGCCGCGACCAGATCGTCGAGCGCGTCGCGAAGGCCGCGGCGGAGCTGCTGGGCACCGCCGTCGAGCCGGATCACGACCTGGTGGACAGCGGCCTCGACCTGATCGCCGCGGCCGAACTGTGCGTGCTGCTGGAGGACGAGTTCCTGGTGCCGTGCACACCTGAGGACCTGTTCGCGCACCCGGTTCCCGCGCACTTGGCCAGCCTGTTGCTCGCGCGGACTCACACGACAGCTGAGGAGTGAGAGCCACCTGATGCACCCTTACGAGGTTGTCCCCACCATCGCCGAGATCGGCGAGGCCGCCTGGAACGAACTGGTCGGCGACGGCGGCTTCTACTCGTCGTACCGGTGGATCCACGCCCACGAGTCCATGCCGGGCCTGAAGTCCGCCTACATCGTTGTCCGGTCGGGCTCCCGGCTCCAGGCCGCCGTCCAGGTCAGTTACGCCAAACATGACATCTCCGACGCCTACGCGCAGGGGCGGTTCCGTGAGACCTTCGACGAAACGGCCCGATTCGCGCTGCTCGGCACGAGGCGCGGCTACCGCAACTCACTGCTCGTGGCCGACTGGACGCCGCCCGAGGAACGCGGCCCGCTGATCGCCGAGTTGGTCCGCACGGCCGGTGAGGTGGCGGCCGGATGGAACGCCAACGCGCTCGTCGCCCCGTACCTGCCGCCGGACGCGGTCGCGCGGTTGGTGGCGGCGCACGTCGTCAAGCGGGTCGAGCAGGCCGGGTCCGAGGGGGTGCTGACGCTGACGGGACAGGCCTTCGACGACTACCTGGCACCCTTCTCCAGCCACCGCAAGGTGAGCATCCGCCATGAGCGCGCACACCCACGGCAGATGGGGCTGAGGTTCCGGGTCGAGGAGGTCGGGCCGGGCTGCGCCGAGCAGCTGGCGGGGCTCGTCGCCCAAGTGGAGGCCAAGTACGGGCGCCCCGCGACGGCCAACGGACTGCGCCGCTATCTGACGGACACGTTCGAGGGCGATCCGGCGCACGCGCGCCTGTTCACCTGCCGCGACGGAGACGGCCGGCTGGTGTCCGCCATGCTCGGCTACGTGTGGGGGAGCGAGCTCTACGCCCGGGCGACCGCGACGGACTACACGGCCCTGCCCTCGGGGTCGTTCGCTTACTTCAACGTCGTGTACTACGAACCGATCGAGTACTGCTTGTCACACGGCCTGTCCACACTCTACTTCGGGGTGGGCACCATGGGCGCCAAGACGGCGCGGGGCAGCCGGGAACTGCCCCTGCACCACGTCCTGCTCAGCGGCTGAGACCGAGTGGCCCCGCCGAACCCCTCGGCGGAGCCACTCGCGGGACACGGTCACGTTCCGCGGCCGCCGCGGCGGGCCGCGCGGCGACGGGGCGGGGTCATCCCGCCGCCACGGCCTGCTCGGTGAGGTCCATGATCGCGGTCAGGCCCTCTTCGTCGACGATGAGTGGCGGGACGATCAGGACGGACTGCCCGTGGGCACCTTGGCGACGCAGGATCAGCCCCTTCTCGCGGGCCCGTGCGACGATGCCGGTCGCGGCCTCCGTCGAGGACGTCTCCAGTACGGTGATCAGGCCCAGGCCCCGCACGTCGAGCACTTCGCCGCTGCCCGCCAGCGGGCCGAGCCGCTCCAGAAGACGCTCCCCGAAGACCTGCGCCCTCTTCACGAGCCCTTCGCGCTCGATCACGTCCAGTGTGGCCAGGGCGGCCGCGGAGGCCACCGGATGCCCCGAGGTCGTGTGGCCGTACCGCAGGCCGCCGATCACCGGCTCGTGGACGAAGGACTCGTAGATCCTGTCCCGGACCGAGACGGAGGCGATGGGGACATAGCCACCGCTGAGGCCCTTGCTGGTCACCAGGATGTCTGGCTCGGCCTGCTCCCACTGATAGGCGAACATCCGCCCGGTGCGCGCGTAGCCGGTGAAGACCTCGTCGAGGATCAGCAGGACGCCGTGCCGGTCGCACAACTCGCGTAGTCCGCGCAGGAACCCGGGCGGCAACAGCACTCCGCCGCCGACGTTGAGGAAGGGCTCCACGACCACCGCCATGGCCGGATCGGAGCCGTCGCCCTCCAGAGCGCGGGCGAACGCATCCAGCAGCACGGGCGTCGTCTCCGGCTGCCGCACCTGCCGGGGGGTTCCGGGCAGGTCCACCAGGGACAGCGGCACCGGCGAGGCGAGCGGATGCGCGACCCTGGGGAGGGTTGACAGCCCCCGGCTCACCAGGGTCGACCCCTGGTATCCGGCCGAGAAGGCCACAACCCGCTGTCGCGGCCGGCCGATGTGCTCCCAGTAGGAGGCGGCGATCATCAGGGCCGCTTCGAAGCCCTCGGATCCGCTGTTCACGAACAGGGTGTGCGCCATGTCCTGCGGCAGGTAGGAGGCGAGCCGCTCCGCGAGCAGCCCGACCGGCTCGTGGCTGCCGAGCGACACATCCACGTGGTGCAGCCGCCCCAGCTGGGTGGTGATGGCCTCGATGACGTCCGGATGCGCGTAGCCGCACGTGGAGTTGAGTGCCGACGCGTCTATGTACTCCCGTCCTTCGATGTCCTGGACGCGGTAGCCCTCCCCGCGCCAGAGAGTGAGCTCCGTGCGGTCGGCGTCGACCGGTGACCAGGTGTGCCACACATGACGCCGGTCCCGGGAACGCAGACCTTGGGCATCAGGCAGCGCAAAGGGTGCTGCTCCATGCATCTGTCTTAACTCCATGTGTACTTGGCGACGAAGGCATTGCGTCGTGCATGTAGATCATGTTCACTGATCACGTGTGGCCGATGCGTTCCCTGCGTCGGTGGAGCAGACATCCCAAGGATCTTCTATCAGATCCGTCAGGCTCTCGTACCAGTGACGAATCAGATCGGCCGATTTTCCGTCGCACGAGCAGTGCCGACGGGCCAGCAATACGCGAGGCGATTCCCTGTCCCGCTGACGTCATGCCATCTGTCCTTCGCTTCACACGGGGAGTTCCGTGAGTCGACGTAAACTGAGCATCTCGATCCCGTACAAGCGCCGGCTCGACAACTTGCGCTTGGTCTTCGAGGGCCTCGCCCATCAGACGCTCGAACGCGACCAGTTCGAAGTCGTGGTGGGCGCCATGGAGTACGAGGAAGAATTTTTCGGGCTGTGCCGCGAATTCTCCGACCGCATCGACATCCTGGCCGTCGTCTCTTCGCGCGACTTCGACATCCCGAACGCCCGTAACCTGGCGATGCGGCAGGCCACCGGTGAAGTCATCGTCCAGATGGATGCGGACACACTGCTGCCGCCCGACGCGCTGCGCAATCTCTACGACCGGCACTTCTCGTTCGGGCAGAACATCTGCGTGGTCGGCCAGGTGGTCGGCTACGGCAACAACAACGACGGCGATGTCGCCACTGTGGAGTCCAGACCGTACGGACACTACGCCGAGACGCTGGCCACGCTCAGCGCCTCACCGCAATGGCCCCTGGATCCACGCTTCCGCGTCGAGCATGTCATCCCCTGGGCATTCGGCTGGACCGGGCTCATCGCGGTGCCCAACCGACTGGTGCGCGAACACAGTCTGTATTTCGACGAGAGCTTCGCCGGCTGGGGCGTGGACGATCTCGAATGGAGTTACCGGCTCTGCGCGGCGGGAATCCCGATCGTGCTGCGTCCGGACGTCTACGCCCTGCACCTTCCGCACAGCCGCGACGCCGCGGCGAACCGGGTGACCGAGAGCGGGAACTACCGGCGGTTCCTGAACAAGTGGCCCGCCCGGGACGTGGAGTTGGCGTACGTGTTTGGCGACGTCGACGCCAACGGCCTGTTCCTCGCGTACCAGCGGGAACTGACCTCAGCGGGCCGCGGGGATCAGCTCGTCAGCCTGCGGGGCAGTCGCGGCGGGGAGGCCGTGGTGCTCCTCGGCGCGCGGTTGAACGCCGAGGGCCGTCCGGCCGATCCGGCGGCGGCGCGGCTGCTCGCGGGCGAGCCGGCCGAGATCCTGCCGCTGACCGGGCTCGCCCTCCCCTACCAAGACAAGACCTTCGCCCAGTGTCACATCATGCCCTCGGTCGCCAGTCTCTCCGAGCGCTACCGCGACGCCGTGCGGACCGAGGCGGAACGGCTGGGCAAGCAGGTCCTCCTGGTCCCCGATGCGGGCTGACGGCGCACTTGACGTCGAGGCCCTGCTGGCCCTGGCACTCGACGCGGCTCAGCGGGCCGGCCGAGCGATCAGCGACCGCCGGGGCCGGCCGGGCCGCACCGAGGACAAGTCCTCCCCCACCGACCCGGTCACCCAGGCGGACCGTGAAAGCGACGCGCTGATCAGGGAGCTGCTGGAGCGCCGCAGGCCGCAGGACGGGCTGCTGTCGGAGGAGGGCCCGGCACACGGCCGGCCGTCCCGCAGCGGGCTGCGCTGGGTGGTCGACGCACTGGACGGTACGGTCAACTACCTCTACGGGATACCGCAGTTCGCCGTCAGTGTCGCCGTCGAGGACGAAGCGTCGGGCTGGGGCGCTCTGGTCGGCGTCGTGCACGATCCGCTACGCGACGAGTCGTTCACCGCCATCCGCGATCACGGGGCCTGGCTGAACGGACGGCCCTTGCGGATCCACGACCCGGTGCGGCTGCCGAAGGCGCTGGTCGCCACCGAGTTCTCGTACCGCTCCGCCTCACGGCGCCGCCAGTCGGCGGTGGTGGGGAGGGTGCTGGCCTCGGCTCGGGACATACGCAGCACCGGAAGTTCCGCGCTGGATCTGTGCTGGACGGCAGCGGGGCGTTTCGACGCCTTCTACGAGGACGAACTCGGACGCTGGGACTGGGCCGCCGGCCGGCTGATCGTCGCGGAGGCCCACGGCGTCGTGACTCCCCTGGGGTCGGGCGTGGTCGCGGCCGGACCGGCCCTGCACCGCGAGCTGGCTCCGCTTCTGCTGTCGTCCGGCCCTCCCTAGGATCAGCCCGGCCGTCCGGGTCTCGCATAGCCCGACGAGGCGCCGCGTGCGACGGCCCCGCGCGCTTCTGTGG
>NZ_JBHXLV010000153.1:0-16004 GCF_042721685.1 Streptomyces sp. NPDC058459
CGCCGGGCCACCACGTGCAGGGGCACACGCTTCTCCGTCCCGCCGGCCCGGCGGTAGGCGTCCTCGATGGCCGGCCCGGCGGCCACCGCTTCGAGGTGCCCGGATCGCCCGCAACTGCACGGGCGGTTCGCCTCGGACACGGGCAGATGGCCCAGCTCGCCGCGCGTGTGGTGACTGCCCCTCGTCAGCCGGCCGTCGTGCACCAGGGCTCCCGCGATGCCGGTGCCCACCGCCAGGAAGAGGACCTCGTCGAGGCCGCGTGCGGCGCCGAACAGCTGCTCGCCGAGGGCAAGGGCGTTACCGTCGTTGTCCACCGCGACCGGGACTCCGCCCAGGCGGCCGGAGAGTTCACCCGCCACGTCGGTGCCCGCCCACCCGGGCAGCAGGTCGGTCGCCGAGACGATCGTGCCGGTACGGCTGTCGACGACACCTCCGGTACTCACTCCCACAGCGGGCAGCAGGTCAGTGCCGCTGTTGGACAGGGCTGTTCGGGCCGCCTCGGCCATGGTGTCCAGGACGGCGCCCGGCCCGTCGGCGGCGGGCGTGGGCAGGCGGACCGGCTTGTGCGGGGTGCCCGTCGCGTCCACCACGGCGGCAGCGATCTTCGTCCCCCCCACGTCGATGCCCAGGCCCCGCCACCGGGCGGGGACGGTGGCCGCAGTGGTCATCGGGTGCCCCTTTGGACCGTCATGTGCACGTCGTAGCGGTCGGCGCGGTAGAGGCTGGTGGTGGCCTCCTGCGGACGGCCGCGCTCGTCCAGGCCCACACGCCGGACGTGGAAGGCGGCGGCGCCTGCGGGGACTCCCAGCAGGATGGCGCTCCGCTCGTCCAGGGAGACAGCGGTCCACACCTGCTCGGCCCTGACGAGCCGCAGCTGGTAACGGGTCTGGAGGATGTCGTACAGGGAGATGTTCAGATCGTGGGCCAGTAGCCCGGGAACCCGGTCGGCGCGCAGATGCACGGTCTCCAGGCACATCGGCCGGTCGTCCGCGGTCCGGAGCCGGATCAGACGGACGACACGGTGGTCGGGAGTGGTCCGCAGTTCCTCGGCGATCTGCCGTCCGGCTGTCGTCTCGTCGGCGGCGATCAGCCGCGTGCCCGGGGTGAGGCCGCGGGCCTGCATGTCCTCGGTGAAGGACGTCAGGGAATGGGACTTCGAGATCGTCTGCGCGGCGACGAACGTGCCGGCTCCGTGCACCCGGTAGACGATGCCCGCGTCGGCGAGTGCGTCCAGCGCCTGGCGCACGGTGGACCGGCTGACCTCGTGGCGTGCTGCCAGTTCGCGTTCCGTGGGCAGGGCGGTGTGCGGTTCGAGCTTGTCGATGTCGCCGCGCAGGCTCTGGCGCAGCCTCTCGTGTTTGGTCGCCTTGTCGGCGCTGCCGGTCCCTGCCACGTCGGCGGTGGTCCCGGTCGCCGGGGTCTCGTGCGTCATCCCTTGACTCCGGTGATCGCGATGCCCTGGACGAAGGTCTTCTGGGCGAAGAAGAAGAGGATCACCACCGGGACCGCGGCCAGCAGGGAGGCGGCCATGGTGAGGTTCCACTCGACCTGGTAGGTGGAGCGGAACTGGGCGAGACCCACCGACAGCGTCCAGTTGCGCTCGTTGTTGCCCGCGTAGAGCAGCGGGCCCATGAAGTCGTTCCAGCAGAAGGTGAACTGGAAGACCGCAACCGCCGCGAGCGCGGGCCGGGTGAGGGGCAGGACGACGCGCAGCAAGGTACGCAGTTCCCCGCAGCCGTCGATGCGCGCGGCCTCCAGGTACTCCTGAGGCAGCGTCAGGAAGAACTGGCGCAGCAGGAAGATCGAGAAGGCGTGCCCGAAGAACATGGGCACGATGAGCGGGGCGAGGCTCCCGACGAGGCCGAGCCCGGCCCACATCGAGTACAGCGGGACGAGAGTGACCTGCGCGGGCAGCATCATGACCGCCACCGTCATCAGGAACCATGCGTTGCGTCCGCGCCAGCGCAGCTTGGCCATCGCGTACGCGGCGGGGACGCTGGAGACCAGCGTGCCCACGGTGGCGAGTGCCGCGTACAGGAAGGTGTTGGCGGCGTAGCGGCCCAGGGGGATGCGGTGGAAGACATCCGTGAAGTTGTGCCACTGGAACGCCTCGGGCCACAGGTCGGGCGACATGGTCTGCTCGTTGGTCATCAAGGCGGTGAGTGCGATGAGGACGAACGGCATCAGCACGATGAAGGCCAGGGCGATGAGCAGCGAGTGTTCCGCGACCGTCTCCAGGCGGCGCCGGACCGCGCCGTGGCGCCCTCGTCGGGGTGGGACCGGTGTCCGGTCGGTGACCACGTCGCGCGCGGTGGTGAGGACGGACATCAGCGTGCTCCCGGGAGGTCGGACGTCCAGCGGTTGGCGCGCCGGAGCATGACGAAGGCCACCCCGAAGGACACCGCGAACAGGAGCAGCGCGAGCACCGACGCGTAGCCCATGTTGAAGTAGCGGAATCCCTGCTTGTAGAGCAGCACGGGGAAGAAGAGAGTCGAGTCGTTGGGGTAGCCGAGCGACTCGGCGCCCGTGGTCGCGCCGCCGGACAAGGACGTGGCGACCACGTAGGCCTGGGTGAAGTACTGCAGGGCGTCGATCATCGCGGTGACCGCGGCGAACGTCAGGACCGGTCGGACCGCGGGCAGGGTGACGTGCCACAGCTTCCGCATCCGCCCGGCGCCGTCGAGGTCGGCGGCCTCGTAGAGCTGTTGCGGTACGTCGAGGACCGCGGCCAGGAAGATGACCAGGAGGTTGCCGATCATCCAGGTGTCCAGCATGAGCAGGGACGGCTTGGCCCAGCCGGGATCGTTGAACCACAACGGGCCGTCGATGCCCAGATGTCCGAGAACGGTGTTCACGGGGCCGAAGGAGGGGTTGAGCAGGACGACGAAGGCGAGCGCGGCGGCCACCAGCGGCATCAGATGCGGCAGGTAGAACACGGTCCGCAGGAGGCCCGCTCCACGGCGCGCCCGGGAGACCAGGAGCGCCAGGAAGAACGCGAAGACCAGCTTGACCGGAACGCCGATCAGCAGGATCCAGGCGCTGTTGCGCAGGCCGGTCAGCAGGGCCTTGTCGTGGAGGAGGAAGGCCCAGTTGTCGAGGCCGATGAACTTCGCGGACGAGATCAGGTCGTAGTGCGTGAAGGACAGATACACATTGGCGAGCAGCGGATAGACGAAGAAGACGCAGAAGCCGATCGCCCAGGGCGTCATGAAGGCCACGGCGGCCCAGTTCACCCGGGCGAACCGGCGGCGGGGCAGAGAAGCGTTCGTCGCCATCATTCGTCCGTTCCGATGGTCACCTGGTCGAGAAGGCTGTCGATCTTCCGGGCCTGTTCGGCCAGCCCGGCGCGCGGGTCGGAAACCGCTCCGGACTCCCACTGCTGCATGAAGGAGGCCATGGTGTCCTGGTAACTGACGCCCGCCGCGGTGTTCGGCGGGACGGTGCTGTAGGGGTTGGACGCCATCTTGAGGAAGGGCGCGAAGTGCGGGATCTTCGCGAGTTCGGGTGAGCGCAGCGCGGCCCGGGTGGTGGGTACGTTGTGCAGTCCGGCCGCGAGTGCGTTCTGCGCTCCGGTGTCCGTGGCCAGCCACTTGACGAGCTGCCAGGAGGCGTCGGGGTGGGCGCTGCGGTTCGTGATGCCGGCGAGATGCACCGTCCAGGCGCCCGCGCCGTACCGCTCGGGGTGGTCGTCCGGGGCCGGGAAGGGGGCGGTGTCGTAGTCGAGGTCCTTCGCCTCGTTCTGGATGAAGGCGGTGCGGAACTCGCCGTCGATCATCATGGCGAGCTGCTGCGTCTCGAAGGCGTTGGACGCGCTGTACTGGGCGCCGGCACCGGCGGTGAAGGCGCGCAGGGCGTCGTAGCCGTACCAGTCGACCAGCTTCTTGCGCCACTGGAGCAGGTGGAGCCAGTCGGGATCGGTGGCCACGGCGGATCGGCCGTTCTTCTTGAACCAGAGCGCGTCCCAGAGTTGGGCCTCGTAGCCCGGACGGTTCGCGTAGAACAGGGTCAGCGGCGCGTAACCCGCGGTGGTGATCCGGCCCTTCGCGTCGCGCCGCGTCAACTTCCGTGTGTAGTCGGCCAGTGCGCTCGTCGTGCGCGGCGGACCGTCGAGACCTGCCTTCGCGAGGAGCTTCTTGTTGTAGTAGAGGCCGTAGATGTCGCCGAGGACGGGCAGGGCGCACCTCTTGCCCGCGGCGCTGCCGGCCCGCCAGGCGGCCGGGACGAAGAGGTCCCGGTCCACCTTGTCCCGCTCGATGTAGTGGGTCAGGTCCCGCCATCCTCCGCTGGGGCAGTACACACCCGCCAGGTCGCTCTGGGGCGCCCACTGGACATCGGGTGCGGGGCCGCCGCGCAGCGCTGCCACCATGCGGTCGTTGTTCTGCGAGCCGACGCTCTCGACCGTGATCCAGGGATGCTCACGTTCGAAGTCGCCCAGCACGTCCTCGAAGACCTTCAGCTCGCGACCGCTGTAGGCGCTCCACACCGTGATGGTGACCGGTTCGTGGCCCGGTTGGTCGAGGGGGACGTCGGGGGTGGCGACCGCGCAGCCGACGAGGGCCGCGCAGGATGCCGCGACCGAGACGAGCATGCGGTGCAGACGGTGCATCTCGGCTCACTTCCCGTCCGGTGCGGTCAGCTCGAAGTCCAGCTCGAAGGTGCGCTGCCACGGCAGCCGCACCGAGGACGCGGCGACCGTCCACCCCTCGAATCCCGGGAAGGACGCCGGGCTGTCGGCGAGGTTCCCGGCGATCCAGTTCGTGACCGGCTGGACGAGATCCGACGGCAGGGTGCTGTGCCGGGTGCGGTCGGTGAAGGCGGCCAGCGCCCTGCCCCGCGCGTCGGCCATGTAGGCGCCGTCCTCGACCAGGCGGTGCAGCAACAGCCGCCGGTGGGCGGCGGCGTCGAAGGTTCCCGCCTGGCGGGAGGCGGCGAAGAGAGCGCCCTGGGCGATGACACTGCCCAGGGTGTTGCCCGCGGTGTTCCAGCCCGCATAGCCGGCCAGTGAGGCGAGAGGCAGCCGCTGGGAGAGGGCTTCGAGCAGGGCGGGATCAGATCCGTTGGGGTAGGCGCAGTCGGCGACGGCGACCGCCGCGCCCCGCCCCAGATACGAGGCGACCGCCTCGGCGGTGGCCTTCACATCGGCGTCGTCGGCCCGGCGCACCTCGGGGTGGCGGTGCGCCCAGTCACCCCCGGCCTTGTCCGGCGGATGGACGACGAGCACGAGGTCGGCGCCGTCCGGCTCGACCGGCACCGACCCGGTGGCACGAATGTGTCCCCGCGCCCCGACACCGAGTGGCACGTTCTCGTAGGGGGCGACCCTGTCCAGCCCTCCCGGCACCGCGCACACGACAGCGATCCGCAGGGGTTCGCCGCGCAGCGCGGCCAGCACGGTGCGGGCCACGAGCACGGTCGCGACCTCGTCGGCACCCGGGTGCATCAGCACGTTCTCGCCGGCCCCGGCCAGCACGTCACGCCAGTGCGCGAGCCAGTGCTGTTCGAGGCTTCCCGCCGAGCGCTCGGCCGTGTCGTCCGCGGTGATGAGCAGGGTGTCGAGGATCTTGTCGCAGGCCAGCGACAGCGCGGCCAGGTTCACGGTGTGGTTGCGCAGCCGGCGCCGGGTGAAGTCGTCCACGGCATGGCCGGGCAGCCGCCCTCGCAGCTCACTCGCGGACTCCAGGAGCCCGTCCCGCTCGTCGAGGTAGTCCCGGTGCAGCGCCCCGCCGAGCCGGTGCAGGTCGGCGCCGATCTCCTGCCAGTAGTCGGGCTCCTCGTCACTGTCGTACGAGTTCGGAGCCCGGGTCACGAGCGACACCCCGTGGATGGCGCAGCCCGGCGAGCCGCGCCGGACCCGTCGCAGCGTCTCCCAGCGGCCCAGTACCGAGGCCGCGGGATCGTTGCTGGTGCGCGACGCGATCAGACCGCCGAACCCGAGCATGTCCAGGGACACGACGAGCGCGTCGGCCGGCTGCTCTCCCACCGGGGCGCCCTCCAGCCATCGAGTGAGGGCAGCGGTGTCCGCTGGACGCTTCCGAGCACTGAGCAGGTGCTCCGGCGGCAGTGACACCACCGCGCCCGCCACAGCCCCCACCTGCTGCGGCAGGCGGGTGTTGACGGGCCGCTCGTCGAGCGGCAGCAGACCGATACGCACGGCAATCTCCAGGAGGTATGTCGTTCACGGAGTTGCCATGTTGGTTCGGTCCAATCTCGCCGTCAAGGCCTGAAAGAGCAGATCGGATGAACCAAGAGTCGTAATTGGTTCGGACCAAAATTGACGGGTAGGCAGATTCGTCGTCGGCGGACCCCTCATCGCCGGCAGTCCTAGCGATCAGGGGGCGCGCATCGCTCTCCGGCAGCTCTCCCGTCGCGTTTCGACCTGCGCAGGCGGCCGCCGCCAAGCTCCACGGCTTCCCGAACGCGAACTGCCGGCACGTCTCGGCTGCACCCGCGCGGACGACCCGAACCCGCCTTCCGTCCCCGTCCCCGAGCCCGAGCACCGCGTCCTCGTCGTCGCTGAGAAGCACCGGACCGGCTTCGGCCAGCCGCCGCTGACCACCATGTCCGGCTCCCCCCGCACCGCGCCTGCCTGTCCGACGCCTCCCGACGCGCCTACGTGTGCGAACCCGCCGAGAACGTCATAGCCCGGCACCGCACCGGCCGCCCGCTGAACCCCGTAATGGAGTTCCACAACCGGGTGGACCACCACGACCACGAGGGCGTCGCCCTCGGCCTCGACGAGCAGCGGCGCCTCGTCGCCCACATCGGCGACCACCCCGCCCTCGTCCTGCGCGACCACGGCCTCCTGACGGTCGGCGAGAGCGCCGCCCGCGCCTTCCCGCGCGTGTACTACTTCGTGTACTTCTTGCAGAAGGCCGGCGAGATCCAGGTGACCGCGCGGTCCGGAGGCGTCCCCCTGGTCGTCCCGCGCCGAGGTCTGCGAGTACACCGCCCAGCGGCTCGCCGGCGAGACGGAGAGCGACTTCGAGGACCTCGACGCCGACGACCTCGCCTGGTCGGCACTCCTGCGCATGCTCGACCGGGCCTGCCCCGACTACGAGACGGGTGCCGGGACGAAGCGGCCGTACGTGCTGCGGTGGTAGA
Organism: Streptomyces sp. NPDC058459; assembly: GCF_042721685.1. Taxonomy (NCBI): domain Bacteria; kingdom Bacillati; phylum Actinomycetota; class Actinomycetes; order Kitasatosporales; family Streptomycetaceae; genus Streptomyces; species Streptomyces sp. NPDC058459. The sequence goes on from NZ_JBHXLV010000153.1 coordinate 7,099, forward strand.
GCAGGGGGCCGTCTCCGTCCGCCGTGGCCAGCAGGTGCGTGCGGGCCACCACGATGTGGTGGTCGCCGGCCGGGTGTTCCGCCTCGACCGAGCACTCCAGCCAGGCGATCGACCCGTCCAGGACCGGCTGGCCCGAGGGCGAGGGCGACCACGGCACCCCGGCGAACTTGTCCGGACCGCTGCGGGCGAGTTTGCGGGACGTGGCCTCCTGCCGGGCGCCGAGGATGTTCACGCAGATCCGCTCCGAATCCCGCAGGACCGGCCAGGTGCGGCTGGTGCGCCCCGCGCAGAACGACACCAGCGGGGGGTCGAGCGACACGGAGGTGAAGGAGTTGACCGTCAGGCCGACGGGACGCGCGTCGGCGCCGGTCAGCCCGGTCACCACGACCACACCGGTCGCGAATCGGCTCAGGGCGCTGCGGAAGGCGTTCGCGTCCGGCAGGCTGGGCGCGGCCTCGGATCCGGTGACTGTCACGCCCCCCACTCTCCACGACCCGGCTGAAGCCGCGCTGAAGCGCCCACCTCGCGCGCCGGTCCGGGGCCGCGGAGGTTCTCGGCGGGGCGCTGCGCCGACGCGTCCCCGTCCGGGACGGTTTAGGGCGGCTTTAACAGGCCCGCCGAGAATGCCGCGTCCTCGCGGGCGGCGCGTGGCCGTCCGCCGTTCCGGAAAGCAGGGGCCCATGCCGCCCACGTTCCCGATGTCACGCCAGTGCCCGTACCACCCGCCCGCGGGCTACGACGCCCTCCGTGAGGAGGGACCGCTCGCCCAGGTGGAGCTGTACGACGGACGGACCGCCTGGGCGGTCACCGGATACGCCGAGACCCGCGTGCTCCTCACCGACCCCAGGCTCTCCTCCGACCGTTCCCGGCCCGACTTCCCCGTCCTCGTGCCTCGCATGGCCGCCGCCAAGCTGGTCGCGCTGGTCGGCATGGACCCGCCGGAGCACGGCGTCCAGCGCCGCATGCTCATCCCCAGCTTCACCGTCAAGCGGGTCAACTCCCTCCGGCCCGCGATCCGCCGGACGGTCGTCGAACGCATCGAGGCGCTCAGCGCCTCCGGCCGCCGGCAGGCCGACCTCGTCCCCGACTTCGCCCTGCCCGTCCCCTCCACCGTCATCTGCGAACTCCTCGGCGTGCCCTACACCGACCACGAGTTCTTCGAGGAACAGACCCGGCGCATGCTGCACGCCACCAGCACCGCCGAGGACGCCGCCGCCGCGGCCGGCGCCCTCGTCCGCTACTTCGACGAACTGGTCGGCGCCCGGATCGACGAACCCGGCGGAGGACTCCTCGGCGAACTCGTCGCCGAGCGACTGGTCCCCGGCGAGCTGACCCGCGCCGAACTCGCCTCCATCGCCATGTTCCTGCTCGTCGCCGGGCACGAGACCACCGCCAACATGATCGCGCTCAGCATTCTCGCCCTCCTCGAACACCCCGAGCAGCTCGACCGGCTCCGCACCACCGACGCCAAGGGGACGAGCGAAGCCGTCGAGGAGCTGCTGCGCTTCCTGTCGGTCGCGGACGAACTCCAGCGGGTCGCCGCCGCCGACATCGAGATCGCGGGGCGGGTCATCCGCGAGGGCGACGCCGTCTACCTCCCGAACGCCGCCGCCAACCGCACCCCCGAGGTCTTCCCCGACCCCGACACCCTCGACCTCGGGCGCAGCGCCCGGGGCCACCTCGCCTTCGGCTACGGCATCCACCAGTGCATCGGCCAGAACCTCGCCCGCGCCGAACTGGAGATCGCCCTTAAGGAACTGGCCGTACGGCTCCCGGGGCTCCGGCTCGCCGAGCCCGTCGAACGGCTCGGCACCAAGCCGGGCGGCTCCGTCCAGGGCGTCCTGCGCCTGCCGGTCACCTGGTGACGTACGGCGGGGCCGGGGCGAAACTCCGCCCCGGCCCCGTCGCCCTGCCCCCGCCCGTCAGGCCGTGAGGCGCTCCTCCATGAACCTGGCCACCGCCGCGGGGGTCGGGTGGTCGAACAGGAGGACCGGCGGGAGCGGCAGCCCGGTCGCCTCGCACAGCCGGTTGCGGACCTCCAGCGCCGTGAACGAGGAGAAGCCGATGTCGAGGAAGTTGTCCTCGGCGTCGATCAGCTCCGGCGATGCGTGCCCCAGCACCTCGGCCGCGTGCTCCCGGACCAGGTCCAGGAGGGAGACCTCGCCCGCCAGGACCGGCTCCACCCCCCTCACCACCGCGGGCACTGCCACCGGCGCGGCCGGCTCCGCGGTCCCCCTCGGCTCCGGACGCGTCCGGGCCGGCCACCAGTACGGAGTGTGCTCGAACGGATACGTCGGCAGGGCGGCGCCCCCGCGGGCCCCCGCCCGGCCGCCGTACCACTCCCGCCACTCCACCGCCGCACCCGCCGTGTCCAGCCGGGCCAGCGCCCCGGCGAGCGACGCCTCCGCCGGACGGTCCCGCACCAGCGCCGGGGCCACCACCGGATCCGCCGCCCCGGCGGGCAGGGCCGCCGTCACCATCGGGGTCAGCACCGCGTCCGGGCCGACCTCCACGAACGCCGACACCCCCGCCCCGTAGAGCGAACCGAGCACCGCTCCGAAGCGGACGGGGGAGCGCAGCTGATCCGCCCAGTACGACGGGTCGGCCAGCTCCCCGGCCTCCACCGGCCGGCCCGTGAGGTCGGAGACGATCCGCAGCTCCGGCGGCCGGAACCGCAGTCCGGCCACCACCCGCCGCAGCGGCTCCAGTGCGCCGTCCATGTGGTGCGAGTGGAAGGCGTGGCCGACCCGCAGCCGCTTCGTGCGCCGCCGCCACACGGTGAGCGCCGCCGCGATCTCGGTGACGGCATCCGCGTCGCCGGAGACCACCACCGACCGGGGCCCGTTGACCGCCGCGAGGCCCACCCGCCCCTCGTACCCGTCGAGCAGCACCCGCACCTCCTCCTCGGAGGCCTCGCAGGCCAGCATCGCGCCCCCGGCCGGCTGTTCCTGCATCAGCCGTCCGCGCGCCGACACCAGGACCGCCGCGTCCTCCAACGACAGGACCCCGGCCGCGAACGCCGCCGAGATCCCGCCGATGGAGTGCCCGGCCACCCAGTCCGGGGCGGGCAGCAGCCGCGTCAACTGCCGGTGGAGAGCCGTCTCCAAGGCGAACAGCGCGGGCTGCGCGAACTCGGTCCGGTCGAGCAGGGCGGCCTCCGGGCTGCCCTCCGGTTCGAGGAGCAGCGGCAGCAGCGGACGCCCGAGCGGGCCCTCGAAGGCGGCCGCGACCTCCTGGAGCGCCTCCCGGAACACCGGCCGCGAGGCGTACAACTCGCGCGCCATCGCCGGGCGGTGACTGCCCTGACCGGTGAAGAGGAAGGCGGTGGTGGGACGCCCGGCGGAACCCCCGGCCACCAGCCGCCCGTTGCGCCGCCCCGCCGCCAGGTCCGCCAACGCCCGCCGCGCGCCCTCACGGTCACCCGGCAGGACCGCCGCCCGGTGCCGCAGCCGGCCCCGCCCGAGCGCCAGGGTCCGCCCGATCTCCACGTCCGACAGGCCGGACCCCGCGCCCCCGGCGGCCTCCCACTCCGCCAGCCGCTCCGCCAGCCGGCCCGCCTGCGCCCGCAGCGCCCGCTCCGTGCCCGCGGACAGCAGCCAGGGCGCCGGCGTCTCCGCGACGGGGCCGGCGTTCTCCGCCTCCTCCGGCGCCTGCTCCAGGATCACGTGCGCGTTCGTGCCGCTGATGCCGAACGACGACACACCCGCCCGGCGCGGTCGCTTCCGGTCCGGCCACGGGACCGACTCCGTCAGGAGCCGTACGGCCCCCGCCGACCAGTCCACCTGCGGGGTCGGCTCGTCCACGTGGAGGGTGCGGGGCAGGTGCCCGTGCCGCATCGCCTCCACCATCTTGATCACCCCGGCGGCCCCGGCCGCCGCCTGCGTGTGCCCGATGTTCGACTTCAGCGAACCGAGCAGCAGCGGCTCGCCCGCGGGACGGCCCTGACCGTACGCGGCGAGCAGGGCCGCCGCCTCGATCGGATCGCCCAGCCGGGTCCCCGTGCCGTGCGCCTCCACCGCGTCCACCTGCTGCGGAGCCAGCCGCGCCGACGCCAGGGCCTGCGCGATCACCCGCTCCTGGGTGGGGCCGTTCGGCGCGGTCAGACCGTTGCTCGCCCCGTCCTGGTTCACGGCCGAGCCGCGCAGCAGGGCGAGGACCGGGCGGCCGTTGCGCCGCGCGTCGGACAGCCGCTCCAGGAGCACCAGGCCCACGCCCTCCGAGAACCCCGTCCCGTCGGCCGCCGCCGCGAACGCCTTGCACCGCCCGTCCGCCGACAGCCCGCGCTGCCGGCTGAACTCCACGAGGAGCTGCGGCGTGGCCATCACCGTCACCCCGCCCGCCAGCGCCAGATCGCATTCCCCGGAGCGCAGCGCCCGCGCCGCCAGGTGCATCGCCACCAGCGACGACGAGCACGCCGTGTCCAGTGTCACCGCCGGACCCTCCAGGCCCAGGTGGTAGGCGATCCGCCCGGACGCCACGCTCGTCGCGTTGCCGGTCATCAGATGCCCCTCGTACCCCTCGGGCAGCTCGGCCGGCGGTGGCGCGTACGCCTGCGACACGACGCCCGCGAACACCCCCGTCCGGCTGCCGTGCAGCGAGGTCGGCGCGATGCCCGCCCGCTCGAAGGTCTCCCAGGCCACCTCCAGGAGCAGCCGCTGCTGCGGATCGGTCGCGACGGCCTCGCGCGGCCCCATCCCGAAGAACGCCGCGTCGAACCCGGCCGCCCCGTACAGGAACCCGCCCTCCCGGGCGTACGTCGTCCCGGGCCGGTCCGGATCGGGGTCGTACAGCCGCTCCAGGTCCCAGCCCCGGTCGCGCGGCAGACCGGACACGGCGTCGCGTTCCTCCGCGACGAGCCGCCACAGCTCCTCCGGTGAGTCCGCCCCGCCGGGGAACCGGCAGCCCGTCGCCACGATCGCGACCGGCTCGTGGGCGGCGTCCTCCAGGTCCCGTATCCGGCGCTTGGCCAGCTTCAGGTCGGCCGTCGCCCGCTTCAGGTACTCGCGGAGCTTCTCCTCGTTGTTCATCGGCGTCGCACTCTCTCCGTTCCGCGCATCGCGGGTCTCAGGAGGCATGACCGCCCCCGTCCAGTTCGCTGTTCGGCTCGTCGTCCGCCGCGGCACCGAACTCCTCGTCCAGCGCCTGGAACAGCTCGTCGTCCGTGGCATCGGAGAGGTCCGCCGGTCCCTCCGCCGCCCCGGCACCGGGCACGGAGTCCGCGCCCGCGGCCTCCTCCCAGCGCCACAGCGCCGCCCGCAGCCGCTCCCGCAGCACCTCGAAGTCCGGGCTGCCCACCGTCACCGACGCCAGCAGCCGGTCCAGGTCCGCCGCCGGGTCGGCCGGCGCGAGCAGCGCGAGGAGCCGGACCGCCAGCGCCTGCGGCGTCGGGAAGTCGAACACCAGCGTCGTCGGCAGCCGCAGCCCGGTCGCCGCGGCGATCCGGTTCCGCAGCTCCACCGCCGTCAGCGAGTCGAAGCCGATCTCCTTGAACGCCCGGTCCGCCGCGATCCCGTCCGCCGCCGCGTGCCCGAGCACCGCCGCCGCCTGGTCGCGCACCAGCTCCAGCAGCACCCGCTCCCGCTCCGGCCCCGGCAGCGCGCCCAGCCGGTCCGCCAGGCTCCCCGCCGACACCGGCGCCGCCTGTGCGGCCCGCCGCACCACCGGCCCGCCGCGCACCAGACCGCGCAGCACCGCCGGCAGACCGTCCGCGCCCGCCCGGGACCGCAGCCCCGCCAGGTCCAGCGGCGCCGGGACCAGCACCGGCCGCCCGGCCGCCAGCGCCGCGTCGAACAGCGCCAGGCCCTCGGGCAGCGACATCGGGACGAGCCCGCCCCGCCCGATCCGGGCGAGATCCGCCTCCGCGAGGTGACCGGTCATGCCGCTCGCGTCCGCCCACATACCCCACGCCAGGGACACCGCCGGAAGGCCGAGCCGCCGCCGGTGGCCGGCCAGCGCGTCCAGGAACACGTTGGCCGCCGCGTAGTTGCCCTGCCCGGCGCCGCCGAGCTGCCCCGACGCCGACGAGAACAGGACGAAGGAGTCGAGGTCGAGACCCCGCGTCAGCTCGTGCAGGTGCCAGGCCCCGTCCACCTTCGGACGCAGCACCGCCGCCGTCTTCTCCGGCGTCAGCGACCCCAGCACGCCGTCGTCGAGGACACCGGCCGCGTGGACGACGTCCGTCACCGGATGTGCCGGGTCGACCGAGCCGAGCAGCGCCGCGAGCGCCTCCCGGTCGGCGGTGTCGCACGCCTCGATCCGGACGTGCGCGCCGAGCGCCGTCAGCTCGTCCGAAAGCTCCGCCGCCCCCGGCGCCGCCGACCCGCGCCGGCCCGTCAGCAGCAGCCGCCGCTTCCCGCCCGCCGTCACCAGATGGCGGGCGAGCGCCGAGCCGAGTGTCCCGGTCCCCCCGGTGATCAGCACCGTGCCCTCTCGTTCCCCGGCGGGCACGCGGACGGTCTCCGGCAAGGTCAGGACCACCTTGCCGACGTGCCGGGCCTGCGCGAAGTAGCGGAACGCCTCCGGCGCCCGCGCCACGTTCCAGGTCGTCACCGGCAGCGGCTCCAGCACCCCACGCTCGAACAGCTCCCGCACCGAGGCCAGCACCGCGCCGACCGTGTCCGGGTCCATGTCCAGGAGTTCGAAGGGGTGGTACGCGACCCCCGGCCGTGCCGTGGCCACCTCCTCCGGGTCCCGCAGATCGGCGATGCCCATCTCCACGAACCGGCCGCCCGGCCCGAGCAGCCGCAGCGAGGCGTCGACGAACTCACCGGTCAGCGAGTTCAGCACCACGTCCACGCCGGCGCCGCCGGTGGCCTCCCGTACGGAAGCCTCGAAGTCGGTCGTACGGGACGACGCCAGCCGGTCCTCGGCCACTCCGAGCTCGCGCAGGGCGCCCCACTTGCCGCCGCTCGCCGTCGCGAACACGTCCGCGCCCAGGTGACGGGCCAGCTGGAGCGCCGCCAGCCCGACCCCGCCCGCGGCGGAGTGGACGAGCAGCCGCTCCCCGGACCGCAGCCCGGCCAGCTCCACCAGACCGTAGTAGGCGGTCGTGAACACCGCGGGAACGCCCGCCGCCTGCGCGAACGACCACCCGTCCGGAATCCGGGCGACCAGCCTCCGGTCGGCCACCGCCACCGGCCCCAGCGCCCCGGGCACCAGCCCGAACACCCGGTCGCCGACGGCGAGTCCGGTCACACCGGGGCCGGTCTCCAGAACCGTGCCGGCCGCCTCCGTCCCCAGCGGCGCCCCCACGGGCACCATTCCGAGCACGGTCAGGACGTCCCGGAAGTTCAGCCCGGCCGCCCGCACCGCGATCCGCACCTGCCCCTCGCCCAGCGGGGCGAGCGCCTCCGGATGCGGGGCGGCGTGGACGTCGTCCGGCGAGCCGCCCGCCGCGGCCAGCCGCCACGGCCCGCCGTCGGCCGGCGGCGCGACCGTCGCGGCACCGGCGAACGGAGCAAGCCGGGGCACCAGCACCCGGCCCGAGCGCAGCGCGAACTGCGGTTCCCCGGAAGCCACGACGGCGTCCAGCACCTGGCGCGAGGCCGACCCCTCGGCGGGATCGTCGACGTCGGCGAGCACGATCCGCCCGGGATTCTCCGTCGCCGCCGACCTGACCAGACCCCACAGCGAAGCCGCCACGAGCCCCGGCACGTCCCCCGGAGCCGCCGCCACGGCACGCCGGGTCAGCACCAGCAGCCGCCCGTCGGCGTCCCGTTCGATCCACTCCTGGAGGCGTACGAGGACGTCCGTGACAGCGGCCCGCACCTCCCGCGGAACACCGGAGCCGCCGTCGCCGTCGTACGGCCCCGTCGCGTCGAGCAGTTCGTACGCGACCGGACCGGACGGCGCCGGCACCTCCGCCCCCTCGGCCCACTCGGTCCACACCGGCTCGTACAGCGACCGCTCCACCCCCTTCGGGGCACGCCCTGCGGGCAGCCGGGCCGGGTCCACCGGACGCAGGGTCAGCGACTCGACCGACAGGACCGGAGCACCCGCCGGATCGGCCACCGACACGGTCACCGAGTCCTCGCCCCCGGCGCCCGGCGCGACGGTCACGTGCAGCGCGGTGGCCGCGGTGGCGTGCAGGGAGACGCCGCCGAACGCGAACGGCAGCCGCACGCCCTCGCCCAGGAACTCGCCGAGACCCATCGCGTGCAGCGCCGAGTCGAGCAGTGCCGGATGCACGGCGAACCGGGCCGCGTCGTCGTGGTGTTCGGGCGCGAGTCCCACCTCGCCGTACACGCGGTCCCCCGACCGCCAGGCTGCGGACAGGTTCTGGAACGCGGGCCCGTACTCGTAGCCGCGTTCCGCCAGCTCCTCGTACAGCCCGCTCACGTCCACGGGCTCCGCGCCGTCCGGCCGGACCGTGCCGTCCCCGGCCGCCGGACCGGAGTCCGGCGGCGCCAGCACCCCGGCCGCGTGCCGCGTCCAGGGCCCGGTGGTGGCATCGTCCTCGGCCCCGCCCTCCGCCCGGGAGTGCACGGTGAGCCTGCGCAGCCCGCCCTCGTCGGCGGCCCGCACCGCGACCTGGACCCGCACACCGCCCCGCTCCGGCACGAACAGCGGTGCCTCCAGGGTGAGTTCGTCGACCCGGTTCGTCCCCGTCCGCTGCGCCGCCTGGAGTGCCAGCTCCAGCAGGGCGGTGGCGGGCAGGAGCGCCGTACCGTTCACGGCGTGGTCGGCCAGCCAGGCGTGCGAGCCGGCCGAGATCCGTCCGGTGAGCAGCAGCGCCTCACCGTCGACGCCGTCGGCGTCGGCGTCGGCGAGCGTCGTCACCGCCGTGAGGAACGGATGGTCGGTCGCGTCCAGCCCGAGACTCCCGGCGTCACTGTGCGCCGCCGGTCCTTCCAGCCAGTAGTGCCCGTGTTGGAAGGGGTAGGTGGGGAGGTCGGTGGGGTGGGTGG